>JAKAPJ010000011.1 GCA_021807115.1 Microcaldota archaeon | reverse complement strand
GTGTCTTATCCCATTTATTCCATTTGCGCTATATATACTTTCTACTTTCGCTGCCGGGAAATCCGAAACCGATAGAACATCCTCAATATGGGAACTATGAATATGATTATGTCCTTAACTGACCGCTTTATATCGTATATGTTTCCCCTAGCCCTAGTGTCGTGCCACCTTATTGGCACTTCTAGGATATTTATTCCGTTTCGCTCGCATATGAGAACGGCTTCGGTGTCCCATGGCCAATGCGCCTCTACTGAGTGCTTGAGCAGAAGGCGCTCTGCCTTCCTGTTGAACAACTTGAAGCCGCACTGATGATCTGCGATGTGGTCATTGAACAGCAGGGACAGCATCATGTTGTATGATTTTGATACCGCAAGCCGTATTTTTGAGCGGTTTATCTTGGAGTTCCCCGTGTAGCGTGAGCCTATTACTGCGCCGTAGCTTGTTGCATTTATGTTTTTGACCATTTTAGGCAGATCAGCCAAGCTTTGGGCCATGTCCGCATCTATGAATCCGTATATTCTGGACTCGTATTTGGAGAAGCCGTACATTATGTCCGAGCCTTTTGCATGAGGAGTCCTGCCGGTTATTATACTCAAGCGGCCATTCTTTTCGGCCAGTGCATTTACTATACCGACAGTGTTATCTATCGATGACGCATCAACCACTGCAATGTGATAGTTTTGGAAAAGCCCGCCAAGCACCTTATCCGCGCGCTTTATTGTCGCAGCTATTGCGTCCTCTTCATTCCTTGCAGTTATAACTAGAAGGAATTCGAGCATTTGATCCGCCGGTTCATTTTGCATATTCGCATAGTAATGCGCCACTGGGCAGGGGGGTTGTGCAGCGGCTTGCGGGCACAACGCGCGGTGGATTATGTACGCATATGCCTGCTCAGCCGTTTATGACGCAGCACCTCGCGCATGCGGGGAAAAGGCCATGATTGTAAAGCTCCTCCCTGAATTTCTGCGCCTTCTCGCTCTTCCACATGCTTTCTATCTTGTCGTGCCGCGTGTTGCCTAACTTGAAGTCCGTCATCCATTCGTCCGGGCAGAACATCACGTCGCCGTTTGCCTTTATGATGAGGCCGCCCCACGCCACGTAGCACCTGTCCTGTTTTGTGAAGTCCAGGTTGGAGTAGTACTTGGCCATCTGTTCCTTTGTTAGGCGCGGGTGCATGAACACAGGCTTTTTGTACTGGGTCTTGAGCACCTTGTTTATCTCGTCGGCCAGGGCGCAGACATACTGCGGGTCAAAGCTGGATATTATGTGGGAGTCAACGCCCGCCGACTCGTTTGTGCCGAAAACGTCCTTGAGCACCTTCTTGTGGGCTTCAGCATGCGCCTTGTCAGTGAACCATAGGTGCTGGAACCTTGTGGCATCCACGCCTACGTTTTCCTGAAGGTCCCGTATCAGGCCGTCTATAGTGCCCAGAATCCACGGGGAGAATGTAGTATTTGTCTTTATGGCGGGGAACATCGAGTTGCCCCTGAGCTCGACCAGCCGCCTTATGGTATTTGTCGTTTTGTCGTACATGCCTTGGCCCCTTATGCGGTCGTGCACCTCGCGCGGTCCATCTATGGAGAAGTTTATTGTGAGGTTCTTTATCTTGGCCAGCCTCTGCATCTTCTCCTCGGTCAGCATCGTGCCGTTGTTGTTCGTTATGACAGACATGCCCTTGTTGGCTATATACTCGATTATGTCCACTGTGTCCTTCCTTATGAACGGCTCGCCTCCGGAGAGGTAGAAGGACGGCTTGTCCTTTGCGACCTGATCCACCACATTGTATATCTCCTGCGTGCTAAGCTCCTGTGTCACGAGGGGTGCCCTGTCCCTCACTAGGTTGAACGCTATCCCTTTCTCCCCCCACCACCAGCACATGCTGCACCGAAGGTTGCATAGCACTGACAGCTCCAGGTTGATGTTTGATATCTTCCCGGCCGTCCTCTTGTTGCCGAATTTGAACTTGACATCGGACTTCACGGAATCAGGGAGGGTGATGAGCTTGATGCCATATTCCCAAAGGTCTGGGCTAGTCTTCTGCAACTTCATCCCCACTTTGTAGAGGTGTGGGTGGGAACCGCTGTCTAATTTCATTGGAATCACAGATTTCCAGTCTGTTTGTAATTATGCGCTATCATGTTTTATATACCTATAGCTCCGTCGCGATGGTGAAACTGCGGCACGCCGCGTTTCTACGCCGCATGCGCTTGGGGCCTCGCGGGTTATTTTCCGGATTTGTTCATTGTGTCCCTGGCCTTCCTGCTACTGTTTTATAAATCTTTATTGGCAATCATAGTTTTGTCTGTGGAAATTGGGGAGAGGGAGTTTGTAGGCCATTGCCTTCTCAGATTTTGCAGCCCACAGCGTTCATGATTTGTATGGATGGAGTGCAAGAGACACACGATGGCGGTACGGCGCACCATGTGCATTCGGATAAAAGCAAACACACGGTAGTAAACTCGGGCTTTAACTTTGAGTCCGTAACCCTTGACAACAAATATGTAATGATTGTTCTGATAGCGGCCATACTCGTAATAGCGATATGGCTGAGGAGCGGCCTGCTCCAGTACCAGGGATTGTTCGAGCCTGACGGTTTCTTCTATTACACTGCGATAAAGCAGGCCATAGCGGACGGCTTCGTAGTTACGCACAGCGTAACGCTCTCCGGCTATCCGCTCCACAACCATCTGGGCGAGTCAGCGGGGCTCCTTTACTTCGTTCTTATCCCTTATGTCTTCCTCCAGTACTTCGGTGTGAGCGCGTATGATATCATGAGGACGATTGCGATACTTTTTGGGATAGTAGACGCGGTCCTTGCGTATTACTTTGTAAAATACATGGCCAACAGCAAGATGCTCGGACTGCTCGCCATGTTCTTCGTGGCCACCTCCAGCGGCAACATAGCCAGAACCGCGGGGGGTATATTCAGGGGCGATTCTTTCATAAGCGCGTTTGTGCTTATAGCGCTTATCGCCATGCTCAAGGTGCTTAACGAGAACAGCTGGGACCGGAAGTACTTGTACGCCACGGTAGCGGCGCTGGCGGTTGGCGTGGGGTGCTCCATATGGAACGGGGGGTACTTTGTGGTGGCCGTGTACCTGTGCAGCATGATGATTATGGCGATGTACGGATTCGTCGCTGCAGACCGGCGCGAACTGGAATCAATGCTGCTGCTCATGGCCAGCCTGCTTGTTGGCTGGCTGATCTACTGGCTATTCATATGGGTGGGGGTGGCGAACACGTCGCCAGTGTCGGATCCGACCAACTTCTTTGTGATGTTCGTGCCAATCCTGCTATTTGCGGCAGTGTCCAGGGCGATTATAGGCGCAAGCAGCGATTCGGCCAAGGCGATAACCGGTAACGTGTGGAGGCGCCTTGGGTTCATGGTTATTGCGGTGGCGCTGGGAATCCTTGTCGTTTCGCTGCTGTACGGCCAGACGATATATGGCATATTGGTGGAGGGGGGAGTGGTGGGCACAGGCAACATAGGCGCAACCACCCAGGAACTCCAGAAACCCACGCTGGGCTTCCTGGAGTCGAGCTTCGGGCTGCAGCTCATCATGGCCCCGCTGGGGCTAATCATTTTCATTTTGCTGGGGCACGTAACGGGGGGGACAAGGCATCTCAGGGTCAAGGCGCTGAAGCTTAACTTCAACTACGGCTTCATCGTAGCATTCGCCTATCTGCTGCTGACTGGATACCTGCAGTACAGTGCGATAAGGTACAATGCGCTAATTTCCATGCCGATAGCGCTCTTCGCGGCGTACGCCGTGTACGCTGTGGGCAAGCTGCTCAAGGACTATGCGGTGGTGCTAGGCGGCACGCAGATCCGGCTCGTTTATGTGTACACTGGCTTCGTGCTGGCTCTGCTGGCGTTCCAGACCGTGACCGCGGCCGGGCAATCGTTCAGCAGCGGGCAGGCGGACGGCATAAACCCGCAGTTCCTGGGCGCGATGACATGGCTGAGCAACAACACTGCCTCTAACGCAACCGTGCTCGCGCTGTGGCCCGACGGCTCTGTTGTTGAGGGCTGGGGCAACCGCACCAGCCTCATGGACAGCGTCGGCGGCGAGAACGGCGCGCGGATAACCGCGTACGCCAACTTTCTGGGCAACACCAGCCCGGACAGCCAGTATCTCTACTACCACGCGCACAAGCCGCAGTACATAGTGGTAAGGACGTTCTGGATGGCAGAGCTCGGAGGCCTCCTTGCCGAGAGCAACACAATACAGAACCTGAGCAACTACGGCTATGAGCCGCTGCAGAACATATCAATAGGCGGAAACTCCACGTACGAGATGTACAGCTTTTCCAGCCCGTATTACAGGGCCCAGCTGCTGATCGGCACGGCATCGAACGGCAGCAGGAGGGTGGCGGCGCTGCTCGGGCAGCCCGGCAGCACAGTTGCGGTGCCGATGGAGCACGTCATATTCGAGAACGCCAGCGACGGCAACTACAGCGTGGTGAACACCCAGAACAGCAGCGCCAACTACACGCTCATGATATCCTATGTTGGCAGGAACATAACCGGCGCCATGATACTGTCCCCGGCGCTGCCGTACAGCAACCTGTTCAAGCTGCTCTACGAGTGCAACTACGCGCAGTGCGCATACGACAACGCTAACGTCACGGCAAGGGCGGTCTTCATGAATGCGGACACGAAGATACTGCAGATGACCTACCACTGACGCATACGCAAGCGTATTAATCCCTTTCTCTCAATCCTTTATCATGTACCTGCCGCAGATGGAGCAGCTCGTGCAGCTGGCAATAATGCTGGTGTCTGACGCCTGCCGCTCATGGCTGAGGATGCTCATAGCGCTGGCGGCATCGGTCCTGATCAGCCTTGCGGTTGGCATATACTCCGCGAGGGTGCCCAGGGCGGGCAGGATAATACTGCCGATAGTTGACATATTCCAGACTCTGCCGATACTCGCTTTCTTCCCATTCGTGATTTACGTGGTTGTGGTGTCGCTGCCGCCCATGATAGGGGTGAACGCAGGGGTGATACTGCTCATAACCACCAGCATGGCCTGGAACATAATCTTCGGCGTGTACGAGTCTGTGAAGACCCTGCCTAATGAGCTGCTCGAGGTTGCAGCCATATACCGCATGACGCTTATGCAGCGCCTTAGCAAGATATACGTGCCGGCGGCCATGCCCAAGGTGGTGGAGCAGTCCGCCCTGTCGTGGTCCATCGGGCTCTTCTATCTGGTCACCAGCGAGATATTCTCCACGGGAAGCGCACAGTACTCAGTTCGGGGCATAGGGGTGGACCTGACCCGGCTTGCCATGGCCGGAAACTCGCTGGGCTATGCCATGGGCCTTGCGGTGTTCATAATTTTCGTGGTCGCCACCAGGTACCTGCTCTTCGCGCCCCTTGAGCGGCATTTCAACAGGCACATCGAGGGCTCCGCGCGGGCGGGCGGCACCCGCAGGGCGCAGACGTGGACCATTGGGAAGGCCGGGCTCCTGAAGGGGCTTTCCTACGAGGGGCGGGCCATAGAGCGGCCGCTGGAGAGGGACGTGAGGAGGATAGTGCATGCGGTCATGGGCAGGAGGCGCGCCGCACCCGCCGTGGATTCCGGCCATCTGCTGACCACGGAGTCTGTGGTCATGGCAGCCATCGTGGCGCTTGTGCTGCTGTTCGCCGTGGGCGGCATTAGCGCGACCGTGGTCACGGACGAGCAGCTAGCTCTCGTGGCGCTGGTGTACTCTTTCGCGCGCATATGGCTCGCGTTCGCGGCCGTCATGATCGTGGCCGTGCCTCTGTGCGTCTACATAGTGTTCATAGCAAGGAAGGCCGATTCCTACATAACCGTCTTCCAGCTTGTCGCGTCCATCCCTGCCACGATAGTGCTGCCGCTCATAGTGTACGCCCTCAGCGGCCATTCGCACAGCGGGGAGATGGTGGCATTCGTGGTCTTCTTCCTCAGCGGCGTATGGTACGTGGTGTTCAGCGTCATGGCTGACGCCAGGACCCTGCAGCCGGAGCTCTTCGAGGTCAAGCAGATATTCAGCGTGAACGGGCTCAACGCGTGGAGGAGCATATACATAAAGGCCATAGCGCCCGGCCTCATAACTGGTGCGGTAACCGCAATTGCCGCGGAGTGGAACGCGAGCATAGTCGCGGAGTACTTCACCAACACGGGCGTCGGCAGCGGGACCGCGCTCACCGCCGTGGGTACCGGGATAGGAAAGCTCCTTGACATCTCGTTGTCGAACACCGCGGCATGCGCGCTGCCGCCCCTGCCGGGGCTGTACAGCTGCGGGCTCATCATGATGGCAATAGCCCTAATTAACTTAACTGTGATGATAATACTGGTAAACAGGCTGCTGTGGGATCGGCTGTACCGCAGGGTCTCCGATGTGTACAAGTAGGTTGATGCGAAATGGATATGATAAGGGTAGAAGACGTGTCGTTCTACTACGGGACGGACCGGCGGTTCAAGATACTCGACGGCGTCTCCTTCTCGGCGAAAAGCTCCGAGTTCGTATCTATAATAGGCCCGTCCGGCTGCGGGAAGAGCACGCTGCTGAGGATAATTGCGGGCCTGGTCCGGGCTGGCGGCGGCAGGGTTATGTGCATGAACAGGGAGGTTAGGCGCACAGTCCCGGAGATATCGTTCGTGTTCCAGGACTTCGCGCTGCTGCCGTGGCTGACCAACATAGATAACGTCAAGGTCGGGCTGTCGCTTTCCAGGATGGGCGATGATGAGAAGGACAAGAGGGCGTCGGAGCTTTTGGACCAGTTCGGCCTGTCCGGATTCGAGGAGGCGTACCCCAACACCCTGAGCGGCGGGATGAAGCAGAGGGTGGCGATAGCCAGGGCGATAGCTTCGGACCCGAAGGTGCTGCTAATGGACGAGCCGTTCAGCGCCCTTGACGAGCTCACCGCAAACACGCTCAGGAGGGACGTCAGGTACATGCTCAAGAGCAAGGACATATCGGTCGACTGCGTCATAATGGTGACGCACAACGTGGAGGAGGCGGTGGAGCTGTCCGACAAGATAGTAGTGCTGTCCAACAAGCCCTCGCGCGTGAAGGAGGTGAAGCCAGTGAACCTGCCGGCCCCGAGGGACAAGCACAGCAAGAGGTTCCTCTCGCAGGTAGACGAGATATACGAGGAGCTGACGCAGTGACGCTTACACTTATGAGTTGATGCAATGGTAGCCATTTTCCATCCGGGCGCGGACCTCAACGAGGTCAGGGGGCTAATAGAGATAATCAGGGAGAGCGGCAAGGACCATCGTATATCGATGTACATGCTTGCCGAGGAGTCGGAGAAGGATGTGGACGACCTGCTGCCCATGGTGGAGGCGTGCAGGATGCTTGGCCTTGCCAAGGTGGCGGGGGGCAACGTGCAGCTCACCGCGGCGGGCATGCAGCTGAACATGGGCAACTTCCACAGCCGCGTAGGCAGGGAGCTGGTGAGGCTTGAGCCGTTCAAGAGCGCCCTGGCTATACTGTCCGAGTACGACCACGCATCGACAAAGGCGCTGCTGGGCATGCTCCAGGACCGCGGCATACACATGGGCGCCACGGAGCGCGAGAACGAGGACAGCCTCCGGAAGCTGCTCATGAGGTGGGGCGTCAGGTGCAGGGTGCTGGACTACAACCACAGGTCCGACACATGGAAGAAGAGGCGCAAATGACACCGTACGCCACGGCCCGGCGCAAGGTCACCACGGGACCTTCTTGAGCCGCAGCATGTAAGCCGCCCGGTTCGTTGCGATGTGCAGCACCCCTGTCAGCAGCGTTATGAATGCCATGCCGTACAGCCCCGGCATGCTGCCTAGCCTGAACGCGAACGCAAGCGCGAGCACGTAGAAGCCGTACTGGTCAAGCAGGAACACGCTGGAGCCGGACTTCAGGCCCAGCTGCCTTTTTATGAAGCTGCCCAGCAGGTCCCCTGATATAGCCCCGAGCGTCAGCATTATCGCTATCGGGAGCATGTAGCCAAGCGCGCCGAACTGCGTGTATACCAGCCCGACAAGCACCCCGCCTATCGCGGCCGAAAGCGTGCCGTAGACAGTCTTGTGCTCGCCAAGTACCCTCTTGCCCCACAGCTTCCTCTTGCGGTCGAGAGGCCCGCCGCCGCTGAAGAGGACAGGGAGGGCGTTGGCGGCGTATGCGGGGAATATGTAGATTAGTGGGTACACAACCACCGAGTAGAGGTCCGCGGGCAAGTTTACCAACCATTGTCTAGCCGGGCGTGATCCTGCCCTCGGCTATCTTCTTAGACCCCCCGCCGGTGAACGCCCCTGCCACTGCCTTGGGCGCATTGGCCTTCATGAAGTCCACGGCGCTCTTCCCCGAGCCGTCTCCGGCTATGCATACGAACTCCGATGCCTTGTTGTGCAGCAGGATTACTGACTCGGGGTGCTTCTGGGTGAACCTTGTCCCCACCTCCCTGAGCATCTTCTTGTCGTAGTCGAGCTCCTTGACTATCTCCCTGGCCTTCTGGGCCGACAGCTGCTCCACCAGGTGGTCAGCCAGCTGCTCGGAGAGGACCTTGTACTGCCTGCGGTAGCCGGCCAGCTCTTTTAGCTGTATCTCCAGCCCCTGCCTCACCTTGTCCTTGTCTAGCCCGGCCAGGGCGGCTATGCCCCTTATGTTCTGCTCCATCGAGTTTATGTAGTCGGCGGCGGCGGGCCCGGCGACGAATTCCAGCCGGTCTATGCCGTCGTGGGGCCTGGAAGAGGCGATTATCTTTATCAGCCCTATGGACGTCTCCCTGCCCTGAAGGTGCAGGCCGCCGCATGCCTCCGCGTCTATCACCTTGCCTGACAGGTCGCTCACCGACACGATCCTCAGCCTGCTGGCCGGGACCCCATGGCCCTGGTATATCGTGAATCCGAACTTTGACTCAGCCTCGTTGCGGTCCATCTCCTCCATCTTCACCCTTATCCCGCCCAGGATGAACCTGTTGGCTGTGGCCTCTATCTCCGCGACCTGCTCGTCGCTCAGCCTCTCGTAGTGCGCTATGTCTATGTGGGCCTTGTGCGGGCCCTTGTGCGCGCCCTCCTGCCATGCATGGTCGCCAAGGACCCTGCGCGCCGAGGCGTTTATAAGGTGGGTTGCGGTGTGGTGGGCCATCAGGCGGGTCCTCCTGTCCAGGTCGACCACGCACCTGACGCTCTCCCCGACCTTGAACCCGTGCGGCTGCTCCAGCACGTGGACTATAACGCCGTTCACGGTCTGGACGTTCTTTAGCTCGTGGCCGCCTATGGTGCCGAAGTCCGCCTCCTGGCCCCCGCTCTCGGCGTAGAACGGCGAGCGGTCAAGCACAACCTCGTCCCCCTCTGACTTTAGCACCTTCGAATCGGACTCGCTGGCGAACTTGTAGAAGAGCTGCTCGGTCCGGGGCAGCCCCGCGACGTCGGTCTTCACGTTCACCTCCTTGTGGCGCTCCCTGCCCTCCACGAAGTCGCCCTTGATTATCTTAGTATACGCCTCCTCGGACAGCTCGAGCTTCACCCCCTTGGACGACGCTATGGACGTTACAAGGTCGGGGGTTATCCCGTTGCTCTCGTACAGGGTGCGCATCTTCTCCACCGTGAGCGCCTCGCCCTTCTCCACAAGGGCGGTGACGGTCTTCAGGGCCGCGGACTTGGTCGCATCGTGCCGCTTCCGCTCTATGTCTATCACCTCCGCAATCTCCCCCATGTCCTTGCCGACGTTCTTGTAGAGGCGCTTGAGGTCGCCGACGTGCATCTCCATGAGCTTCATTATGTCGAAGCCCATGTTGTAGCGGTCCATGAAGTCGAACACCCTGCGCAGTATTATCCTTAGGTTGTACCCGCCGCCGGTGTTGCTGGGAAGCGCTCCGTCGCTTATCGCGAAAAGCAGCGTTCGGGTGTGGTCCGCTATGGCGTATGCGGCCTGCATGGGCTTTATGACGTCGTAGTACTCGGAGTCCCCGATACCTGCGCCGCTTATCAGCTTGCGCTCGGCCTCGGAGCCGTGGGCCACCTCGGAGAGGTCGACCTTGCCGACCATGGACGCTATCTTGGAGTACAGCCTGTGATCGGGCTTGAATGAGCATGCGCGGTGTATGTATTCCAGCTCCCTGCGGAAGACCGCGTCGAACGCGGTCTGCGTGCCGGCGTAGTACCACATCTCCCTTGCGTCCAGCCCCCAGCCCACGTCCACCACCTTGCCCGGCAGCTCCGACACCCTGCCGTTCGAGTACTCGAACTGCGTGAACACGTTGTTGCCCAGCTCCAGGCCGTTGGCGAAGAACTCTAGCGACGGCCCGTACTCGGAGAAGTCGCCCATCGCCCACACGTCCTCAACGTACGTGAGGTCCTCCTTCCTCACGCCCAGCATGGCGGTGAGGTACTTGTAGTTGAGCTCTATGGTGCGGTCCCTCCAGTACCCGGCCTTCGGGTAGTTGAACGAGGTCTGGTTTGCCATCATGAACGATGTGTAGTGCCTGCCTGTCACGCCTATGTTCGGTATGTCGTTGAACCTCATGCATATCTGCGGGACTATGAGTGGGTTGGCCGGATACTCGAAGCTCATCCTGCCGTTCTCTATCCTCTGGAAGTCCTGTATCCCGGCTATCACGAAGTAGAGGTCCTGCCTCCAGCGGCTGACAACAGGGTAGCTCTCTACCTCGGTGTGGCCGTTCTCCCTGAAGAACCTGGAGAAGTCGTCCCAGAACTTGACGTACTCTATCTCCCGGGGCTTGTCCCTGATGAACGAGTAAGGCTCGTGGGCGGAATCGCCGCACAGATCCCTGCCGGGATCCAATGTCCAGAAGTACTTGCCGCAGCCCTTGCACTGCCTGCGCTCAAACCCCTCGTGCACGAAGGTCTCGGTGGAGTAGAAGCTCTTGGGGTCCCTTGCGAACTCCTTCCTAAGCTCGTCCTTGCTCAGCATAAAGAACACTTCCTATTGACTACAAAAGTTATTAGGTATTGCGTATTTTGGGCGGGCTGGGCTGCGCGCCTGCGGGCGCGGGGGCATCATGCCTTGGGCTGTAACCCCTTCTGGGGCCACCATACCTTGCACTCCTTGCCGAAGAAGGCGCAGAACCTGCACTTCCACGCCTCGTTCTCAGGGACTGGCAGGGACTCCCTCTCGCCCCTCCAGTATTTCATGGAGAAGTCCAGCATCCCGTCCATCTCGCCCACGTCGTACCCGAAACGGTACGTCTTTATGACCTTGCCGGTCAGCTGGTTTATGTAGCGCACGTGGAGGGTGTTGCTTATCTTCCCCAGCCCCCTCATCCTCTCGAAGTAGTCGGCGGCGACCGCATCCACGGTCTGCTGCTTCTTCTCTATCCCTAGCGCGGACAGCTGCATGGCGAAATTGTCGCTTATGCGCATGAATGACGTCCGGTAGTCCCTCTTGTACTGCTCCAGAGTGTAGCGGCCGTCCCTGGCGTCCTCGAGCATCTTGCGGTACACCATCACCTGGGCGCGGTTCGTGGACAGCTGCGCGTCGGAGGGGAGGTTGTCGTTGCCCTTGGTCTTGTCCTCCCACACCACGACCTCGTCGGAGTCCATCTCAAGCTGGTCTATCTTGCCCACCATCTTGAAGCCGCTGCACATGCCGTACGCCTGGATCTCCCTGGCCTTGCCATTCTTGCGCAGCGCGTCCAGCGCCCTCACGGTAGTGTACAGTATCTTGTACAGCACATCGGGGTAGGAGCTTGGGTTCAGGTCTATTGGGGCGTTAACCGCCTCCTCCAGCTCCGCGTGTATCGCGGTGCCCTGCTTTATCTCCTTGGTTATCCTGGCGCCGTAGAGGTAGTTGTATTCCATCTGGCGCTCGCACCAGTACTGGGCGGCTATGTCCGTGACACGAATGCTGGACTTCTTCAACCTCTTTAGCGCATCCAAATCTATCAGCCCGCCTACTTGTCTTCACAGCCGCAAGGCTCAGCTTTCACCTCACTCATCACTGCTTTAGTATCTACGAATAGCTATAAATAAACGTCGCTGCCTGGCACGCATGCCATTGCGGCCGGGATACAGAATCGCAGGGAGGTGCGGGATAACTGCAAAATTCCGTTCCATTTAAATATGAGGCAAAACCCAACGGATATCGCCATTCGGCGAGCAGGCCGGAGCCAAAGCAGGTGCACACATGGACAGGGCCGCGGATGCCACCAAATCAATCATAGACACCGCCAACGCGTATTTGGAGTCGCTTAAGGACCGCGACCGCCGCATAACCCTTAGGAGGGACACGTCGGCAATACGCGTGCCAGCGGAGCTGCTGGAATATGCGGAATCCAGTGCCGAAAGGCGCAGGGCCATGGAGATCCTGGCAAGGGCGACAATGGGTGGCCTTGAACGGCGCCACGGCGGCCTTTCGCCGTCCAACCTCGCCGAGATTTTGAACAGGCAGATCAGCGTGGCCTGGAACAGGGATGTGCTGGACGCCCTTGCGCGCATCGTCCACAACAGGCAGGCTGCAGCGGCGGCGGCAAGGGGGCTGCTGGAAAGCGCATATGGATATGGCAACAGGGCAGGGACCGTCCGAGTTGCACAGGCGCTTGGCCGGATTGGTACGGCAGGGGGAGGCGGGGGCGCAGGCCTGCTGGACGCAATAAAGATCGCAAACGACGTACTTGCGCCAGTGATGGACAGTGAGGCGCTGATGAACAACAGGATGCGCATACTGGAGAGCAGGGAGCTCATGGGCGCAATCGTACTATTCAGGCACCGCAGCGGTAACCCTGACAGCGCCCCTTACATGGCAGGCATTATAGCGAACGCCGTAGGGAGGGGCGGGGAGGGGCAGGGCCAGCGCGCAAAGGAATGGAAGCGCATATGGAGGATGGTAGACGACCATATCCCGGACATGCCAAAGCAGGATGCGCGCGCCGGTGTGGCGTGGGAGACCGCCCTAGAGGGGGCGCCGATAGCTGGGCTGCTGTCGCACTTCAATAGCTCGGCGGAATTCGCACCCCGGCTCGTGGCCACCATAGCCTCGTGGGCGCATGCGGGCATTGACAACGGCACCATAAGGGCGGCTGTGGATGCCATGGGCAACAAAAGGATGGCTGCGGTAATCAACGGGGCGCTGGGGGAGATGGGTGAAAAGTTTTCCGCCAGGCCCGATGTGGCGGCCGAGCAGCTGTCCAACTACGGCCTGAAGGCAGCAGCCGGCAAATCGGATGCGGAACTCCTCAACCGCGCACTGGGAATCGCTGAGAAGTATGCGGACTTGCCGTTCGTCTCATACTGGCTACTTATGCGGATGGTGCATTCCAATTACGAGGCGATTGGGCCTAATGGCGAGTTAGAAATCAGGAGGCTTGGCCGGAAGGAGAATGAAAAGGTGATGGAGCTTCTTGAGGGGCCGGTGCTTAGTGGCGTGCTTGTGCGCTTCAGCCACGCCAAACGCAACGACATTTGGGTTGCCAGGCTTGTCAGCGATGTACACATTATGCTCTGCCACTACGCCTTGGGCAATATCGGGATAGAAACGGTCAACGATGCCCTGGACACCCTCAGGGCGGTGGGCGACAATCCGGATACTGCGGGACTGGCTGCGGGAACGCTGCGGCGCGCGTGCGAGGATCCGAAGGCATTCGGAACAGTCTCCGACATCATGAAACTGTACATGCGCGAACATGGCGCCCTGCGCAAATTCTGCGATGCGGCCTCCACTGCAATGGAGATCGAAAAGCACGGGGGGGACAGCGCCATGTTCGACTATTTCACCGCGCTGTTCAGGAGCGTGTCTGCGACACCCCATCTTGCAGAGAAGATACAGACCGTGATCCTGCCGCCATTTGTAAATGCGGCGAGCAGGAACATCGCAAATGGCAGCACGGATTTCGAGAGGTATTCCGTCGCGTTGGCGGTGCACATGAACAACGCGAAGACCGCCATTACTGACAAGAATGATTACTATAAGATGTTCGGCAACAGTGATGCACTCTACGAAAGGATATTCAGCAGCAGGGAAGGGGCGGAGGGAGTCCTGGAATCTATCTTCAAGCTCCACGGGATCAGCGGCTCTGAGATGCTGACGACAGACGAGAAAATCACGATAATGAATGCCGGCGGCGACTACATGCACAATGAGGCGGACAGCATAAGCGCATTCGCGAAGAGAAGGAACACGTATTCTGTTGAAACCGGCGAAGCGGCAAGGTACTTCAACGTCGGCGTGCTGGATCAGACCAGGATCGTGCGCGCCCTGCCGATGGCTAACGGAGCGGAAGCGGTGCGCATAGCGAAGGACCGCGCGCTCGACCTGCTGGTATACGGCATAAACGGCTCTAGGCATAATGTGGAGGCCGCAAATCACGCGCTTGCTGAGCTGGTCGATAAGGTAGGGTATCCCCTGGTAAACATGTCCCGAAACGGATGGGACTCCGTAAAGGGCGGGTTCATGAACGAGCTGAAGGAGGCATACGGTCGCAGGGACTATGCGGCCGTGGAGGGCATATTCAGGTCGGCTGCGGCGAAGATTAGGAACGGGGCGCAGGCTGACGCGCTGCGTGGGTTGATTGACGTCCTGGACGCCGCAGCGGGGAGCGAGGGTACGGTGGTAGGCCGCGGGATAGTTGCATACACGGTGAAGGGCAAGGACAACATCATAGGCATAGACTCCGCGACGCTTGGCGCGTGCTGCTACCTGCCGAGCGGGGGTAACCACTGGGCAGCGCTGCGCTACGCCAACGACCCGGGGATAGTCATAGTGAACTTCTCGGTCGCCAAGATGCCGCTCAAGGCGAGGCTGGAGGACGTCAAGGTCAACGGCACGGCCATAGGCGCGCTGGGGGTGACGCCGCAGGGCACGAAGGTGCTGTACATAGACTCGCTTGAGGGAGGGGACACGTTCAGGGAGGCGATCAGGGGCAGGGAGGGGAAGGTGCTGGAGGTGCTTGAAGGGCTGGCTAGGGAGGCGGGGGCGGAGAAGCTGGCGTTCTACACGAAAACGCCTAACCAGACGCCGCGGGACTTCCTCAAGAGCATAGGCGCAAGGCCCATGGTCATGAAGCTCAGGCTGCTGCTCAGGCAGGGCCAGTACATCGAGGGGTTCACCGAGACTCTGGGCCACTACTCGTTCGACAGTACCCCTGAGGGGTTCGTGGAGATACCGGTCAAGCAGATAGACCTAAGGGAATGAGGGGCCGATGGGCAAGGCGTGCCGCCATGCCCTCCGGCAGTCAGCGCTCGCGGTGCGGCGCAGAGTACTTCCTCGCGCTCTTGTAGTACAGAACAAGCAGCACCGCGCCCATGACTATTGTGAGTATCGCGGTGCTGTACTGCGACGACACGGTGTTGTTGTATATATATGACAGCACCAGAGCTATGAAGTAGAATATTATGAGCGCGAACATGTACAGTGTGGGGTTCTTGCGCGGCACTATGGCGCTCTCACGCAGCTGCTTGAGGTAGTCTGTGACCAATATGCCAAGGCCTATGCCCCCTATCAGGCCTGCGCCTGCCTGGTTTATCCACTCGCCCAGGCCAAGCCCTATGAATATGAATGCGAAGAAGAGTATGTCGCGCCTGTTCTTCTCGTAGAACTCCACCTCCCTCGGGGAGAAATTCGTCACCTCCCTGCGGAGGGTTGATATAGTATGTGCCACTGCGCGGTGCGCCGGGTGTCTTGCTGCTGCGTGTCTAGCGCTTCTTTTCGCCATTGTCTCTTGTAATAAGTCAAAACTAACTTTATTAAGCCTTTCGCTGAGGGCGGCGGCGCCTGCAAATTAGCGGAACGGCGACGTTGGCCGCCGCGCGGCGGGGGCGCGGGGCTTCAGTGAGATTTGCCGCTGGCGTGCCTGCCCTTCGCCCCCATCCACTTAGTGCCGTAGCGGTAGAGCACGTAAAGCACCATGCCGAATACGCCTATGGCTGTGAGCAGCAGGTAGACGCTGTTCACGGACTGCAGCGTGTAGCCGAACCACATCAGCACCGCATCCCATACCAGGGTGCCGGTAACCGAGGCCAGCATGAAGCGGCCCAGCGGCATCTTGGCGAACCCGGCGGGGAGGCTTATCAGCGCCCTCACCTCGGGTATGAGCCTGGCTATGAATACGGCGAACGTTCCATTGCTGTTGAACCAGCTGTCGAAGTGCGCGAGCGAGTGCTTGTTTATGCGGAAGAAGTGCAGGTGCTTGTACACCACGTCCTTCTCCACATAGTAGCCTATGAAGTAGTCGATCAGCAGGCCGCCCGTAGAGCCAGCAAACACGGCAAGGAACGAGAGGGCGGGGTTCAGCGCCCCCGTGGCGGCGTAGTAGCCGGCAAGCGGTATCACTACCTCGCTCGGGATTGGAAAGCCTATGCCTTCCAGCAGCATGAGCACGAACACCGCGGCATAGCTGTAGCTCTGGATCAGGTCGGAGAACTGCTCCGACACCGCAGACGCAGCCGCGCCAGGCAGGCTGGTGAGGCCGCCGCTGACCGCATAAAGCAGCGCAAACGCAATGTGCAGCATTGTATCGCCTATCTGTGGCATCACAGGTTAATAATTGTTGTTGTTAAATCCTAGTTGGGCATCATGAAGGTCATAAGGTTCTACGAGGCGGAGGGCAGGCTGAGGCTCAGGGCCGACACCACTGATGACCTGTGGACCATACAGAGGATACTTTTCCCGGACGACCTGGTGAAATCGGAGAGCCTGCGCAAGTTCAAATCCAGCGAGAGCGACCAGGGCGAGATGAAGGAGGTGGTGATAACGGTGAGGGTGGAGAAGACCGAGCTGGACAAGACGGCAAACAGGCTCAGGGTCATGGGCAAGATAGTGGAGGGCAGGCCCCTGGACTACATAAAGCTCAACAGCTACCACACCCTCAACATCGCGCCGGGCGACGAGCTGACCATAACCAAGCCGGAGTGGCACGACTACATCGTCAACGTGGTGCGCAGCGCGGTGTCTGACACAAAGAAGGCAAGGCTGGGCATGATAGTAGTGGACGACGAGAGGGCGCTGCCGGCGTACCTGCTCGGCTACGGGATAGAGTTCAGGAACGAGATATACAGCAGGCTGAGCAAGCGGATGAGCCAGAAGGACTTCCAGGAGGCGGAGAGGAAGTTCTTCCAGGCGGTGCTTGACACGGCGGCGGGCATGGACGTGGACACGGTCATAATAGCTGGGCCTGGCTTCACCAAGGACGACATAAAGAAGTTCGGCGAGCGGGGGGGCGGGCTCAAGAAGGTAGGCAAGAGGGTCATATTCGACAGCACCAGCAACGCGGACAGGCCAGGGGTATACGAGCTGATCAAGGGGGATCGGGTGGCGGACATACTGCAGAGGGAGAGGATAACTGTGGAATTCAGGCTGATGGAGGAGTTCCTTGCCGGGCTGGAGAGCGGCAGGTCCAGGTACGGCACGGGCGGGGTGAACGGAGCCATAGACAGCTACGAGGCGAAGGTGGTCATGGTGAACGACAACGTTCTGGGCGACAAGCCCACGCAGGAGGTGCTGGCGAACGCGGAGAGGAGGGGCGTGAAGATAGAGGTGTTCAACTCCGATGACGAGGTGGGCGCGCAGCTAAAGGGTTTCGGGAACATAGGGGCCATAGGCTGAATGCTCTGGTTGCTTGCGGTAGTCGCATGGGCAGGAAAACAGATTTTTATCTCTATGCGGCCATTTTCCTCGCCGCGGCCAGCATGGCATACTGGGCGGCGTTCGCCGCCGCGGCATACGGCAGCTTCCACGAGTATTCGGACCTGGGGTTCTACGCACTGAGCATGTACTATGACATAAACTATCCCGGAATGGTGCCAGGCGCGCAGGCGCTCGTGTTCGGCCAGCACATTTCCCCGGACCAGCTCATGCTGGTGCCGCTGTACTATCTCTTCAGCTCGCCGCTTACGCTGCTGCTGGCGCAGGATGCTGTGCTGTCGCTGACGGGGCTGCTGGTCTTCATAGTTGCCAGGGAAGTTGCGGGATGGGAGCCGCTGGCGATGGCGATGTGCCTGGCCTACTTCCTCAACCCGGGGGTGCATGGGATGCTGCTCTTCGACTACCATGCCGAGGCGCTGGTCATGCCGCTGTACATACTGGTGTTCTATTTCTACTTCAAGGGCTCGTGGCGCGGATTCGTGCCGGCCCTGATTCTCCTGCTCGGCACCATGGAGGTCGCCCCGCTGATAGCCATGGCGCTGGGGGCGGGGCTGGGCCTTTTCGAGGCCGTGGGGGGGGGGGGGGATGGGCGAAGAGGTAGATATGTCATGCTTGGCGCGCTGTTTGCCATGGCCATAGTGGCCATCGCACTGTACAACGTCGCATACTACTTAGTGACGTCAGGCTACGGCGCGCAGGGGGCGCAGACCCCGGCATTCCTGCGCGTTAACCCCTACCCGTCAGTGCCCATATACGAGCAGCAGTATGCGTACCAGGGCATGCCTGCCCGGGTGAACCTTACCGTGCCGGCATTCGGGGGCGGCGGGGAGGCGGCCCAGCCGCTATACTTCTATTACCTTTACGGCCTACTCATAGTGCTGTTCGGCTTTGGCATATCAATAGTGTTCGACATCCTGCCGGCACTGGTAATGCTTTCTCCGTGGCTGCTGGAGGCATTCGTGTTCAGGGTGCCGTACGTGGTGTCGATATACGCCCAGTACTACGGCCTTGTGCTAGGGGGCACGTTCGTTGCCGCGCTGCTGGGCGCAAGGACCTTGCTCAAAGGCGAAGGCGCGGTGGGCCGCATTGCCGCTAGGCGCAGGGAGGCGAAGGCGCTGGCGAGGGGCATTGCGTTGTCTGCTGCGCTGGCGCTCCCGCTACTGGTATTTGCAATTTCGCTGCCGATATACCTTTACATGGGATCCGCGGGCGGCTACCAGAGCCTGCTGCTGCAGGAGAGCGTTAGTGGCAGAATGGCAGTGTCCCAGCTCGAGTCGGTGATGGGGCTCGTGCCGCCGAACGCCACGCTGATGACGCAGGATTCGATTATGCCACATGTCCTGGGCAGGGAGTATGTGGAGCTGGTGAGGTACCCGAAATTCTTCGTGCCGCAATACATACTCGTTGACAGCAGCGCGGCGCTGGCCACCCCGTATCTTGGCGGCGGAGGCACTTCGTCTGTGTACGGCTACATTGCCAACAACACTTATTCGTTATATGCAGTCAACGGCACCGCATCGCTCTATAGGCTGGAGGGGCATTAGGCGCAGGGGCAGGCTCTTTTGCAATGGTTAAATAGGTTTCGTTGGCAAACTATGTACTGTGGTCCGATGGAAAACTCGATGCTTTCACCAAGGGAGATCAAGGTTGCGGAAAGGGAGATAATGGGCGCGCTGGAGGGCCAGGAACGCGAGCTGAGGCAGGTGTTGAAGGATGCAATGTACCTCGCGGTGAGGGCAGTATACAGGACGGTCGCAAGGGGGTTGGTGCAGGGCGACAGGCACTTCCTCAAGGATGATGAACTACCAGTGCCGAAGTCGGAGAAAGGAGCGAGGGCGGTGGCATATTATGAACGGGGCGAATATTCGCAGGCGCTGGGGCTGGCGAAGGAGCTTTTTAGCGAACGGGAATACAACGAAGCTAGGTACCTGGCGATGAAGATAGGCAAGGCTGCGGAAAAGAGGCTTAGCGACGAGTCTGGCGAGCGCGGCGGCCACGCGGTGTACGCGCTTGCGGCTACGGTAAAGGGGCTGCTTAGGCCGTAGGGGTGCTACGACGTCAGGCGGGGCGCCAAGCAGCGGTACGCGAAGCAGAATTGAGACACAACCTTTAAATAATATAATGTTTCCATAATGTCTTACATATGTCTGCTTGAAATTTGCGGCATATATGGTGCAAGAGGAATGCAACAAATGCAGTCGCACATGAGGTACTTCTCGTCCTTCAAATTTAGCGGCTGCGATGGTTGGATTATAAACACACCATATATCGCGTTGGCCGCATAAACCCCTGAAAAATAAATTTTTTTTGGGTATGTTTATGAGCCAACTAACCACTACTACTGAAAGGGTCCGCAGGTCCGCAGTGCTAACCAGGCGCGAGCAGCTTATAGTCCTGGAGATAGGCGCTGACAGCATAGACAGCGCCAGCGCGTTCGTCAGCTATCTCAGCGAGAGCTACGGGTTCTCGAAGAGCTCGGTGTGGTACAACCTCAACCGGCTCAAGGAGAAGGGACTGGTGGACTTCGCCACGAAGGACGAGCCCGGAAAGGCATTGACGCTCACAAAATACGGCGTGCAGGAGATGAAGGGCATGGAAAGGGCGGGGCTGCGTCTTGAGGCCATGGAAAGCGGGCGGATGGCCCCATGGCCCACCGTGCAGCAGGCTGCAGACTATGTAGCCCACCTGCACAGACGCACACAGATGCGTGTGGAGTCGCCGATGCTTGTGAGAAATTTTGGTTGATGATTGAGTCCCGGTGGGATAAAAAAGGGTTGTAACAGGATTGGGCCGGCCTTTGGATGGGGCCGGCCTCACGATAAAACCATGAACGTGATTGGAATGGAGGCGATTGAATGCGAGAAAGGGCCGAGACGCACGGCGCGGGCCGCCAGGAACAGCGCGGGACATACACAGGTACTAGCAGCATAGGACCTACAGATGGCATATACGCTGTTGGGGACAGGATCAAGGGCTTTTTGGACCGCACCGTGAGGACTGAAGCCGATCTGGACTACCTGTTCAGGACGCTGGATCACTATGCGGGCGTCGTGGACGGCGGGGGACAGGCTTACCGCATGTCTGTTCGTGCGGTTGTGGACCTGTCTGTCCTTGACGGGAGGCCCGATCTGCTTGGGAGGTTCAGGGAGATGGCGGAGGCCGTGGTGCCCCTTGACTCAGGCGGCGGGGGGAAGATTGCAATAGTTTACTTCGGACACAACAGGCCAAGCTGCGGCGCCACGGATTCAGATGTCGCGAGGTATAGGTCAAACATCAGCATTGCAAGGGGCGACAGCAGGCCTGGACCGGGTTCCGCTGCGTTGATAGGGGACATTGACAGGGCGCTGCGCACCAGGGAAGGGATGTACAGCTACACCAGCGGCGCGGGGAACATATATTCCATAAGGTCCGCGAGCGGCGCGACCATCAACGACACCGAAAGGAAGGACATGGTGTCCCTGTTGGGGTCGTTCGGCTACGGTGAACGCGAAGTCGCCAACCTGCTGGGCAACGCAAGCAACAGCATAGCCATAGCATCGAGAGGAGGGGAGATAGTATGCGTGGCGGTGGCGGAAGCGGGGACTGTGCGCATGGCGGGGGAGAGGGACCTGCGGATAGTTGAGCTGACGGACGCGATAGTTAAGAAGAGCGAAAGGGGCAACAACGTATACTTTGCCACATCCCTGTTCCTGCTGATGGGCATACTTGGCGGCGGCGCGGATCTTGTGTATGGCGAGTCCAACCTGGAGAGCCCGGGCGTGCTCAGCGCAGCCAATCACCAGATGAGGGCGTTCTCGACCGACACGTCTGCTGCGCTCGGAATCGGCAATGGTATTTTAAATTATCATGCCGCTATAGACAACAGGATGTGCAGCCTCGTGGTTACGTTCCTGAACAGGAGCCAGATGGATACCATGAGAAGCATGGCGCTTGCAAGGAGGGACGGGGATGATAGATAAGCTGCTTGGAGGCCTAGTCGGCATAAAGTCGGTTTACCCTGACGAGCGCAGGCTTGCGCTGCACGCGGCACGCATGCTGGAGGGTTCTGGATTCTCAGTGAGGCTGCACGAGTTCAGGGACGGCAGGCTCAATGTCCTTGCGACAAGGGGCAGGGGCGGCACATTCCCGATGTTCTACGGACACCTCGACACGGTCCCTGTGTATGGGGACTGGAAGACTGACCCGTTCAAGCTCACCCAGAAGGGTGATAGGCTTTTCGGTCTTGGGGCATGCGACATGAAGGGAGGCATAGCTGCCGCGCTGCACGTTGCAACTACGCTGAAGGACAGGAAGATGAAGATACTGCTGTGCTCGGGGGAGGAGAATATCTCCGAGGGCGCATGGTCCGCTGCAGAGCGCAGGCACCGATGGTTCAAGGATGTGTCGTTTATAGTGTCCGGCGAGCCAGGTGCGTCTAGTGCCTCAACAGGGGGATCAGACATGGTTACACTGGGTAGGCGGGGGCGCGTTACCCTGCGTGTGGAGGTGGTAGGCAAGTCCGCGCACGGTGCGCTGGCCGAGATGGGCGTGAACGCGATAGAGCAGGCATCAAGGATAGCGGCGGGGCTGCGCGGCATGAAGCTGCTGAGGCATCCGCTGCTCGGGCGGGAGAGCATATTCGTCTGTAGCATTTCCGGAGGCGCCAGCGGCCTGTCGGTCCCGGAAAGAGCGTCGCTTGAGCTGTCGTTCCACATAGTGCCGCCCACGACGATACAGGGTGCCAGGAGCAGGGTTGAGCAGTTCATAAAGGGCATGCTTTCCGACGGAAGGCTCGATGGCAGGACTTCGATAGGCGTGACGGTCAAGAGCAGGGAGACGCCGTATATGACCCCGTTTGTAGACAGCAAGAGCAATCCTGCCGTGAAGACTGTGGCAGATGCCGTAAGGCGCGTGTGCGGCAGGGTAGTGGTTAACTACGCCAGCTCCGTTGGGGACGACAATGTTTTTGCCACTAGGCTTCGCCTGCCTGTGATAATAGTTGGGCCGAGAGGGGGCAACATACATTCGTCAAACGAGTGGGTGTCTCGGTCAGACCTAGAGAGGGTAGCAGAGGTTTATGGACTAGTTTTCTCGGAAACTGTCTAGTGGGGATGGCTCACGGGGCGCTGTAGCCGTTTGTCCAAAAGCCACTGTATCCCACCCCATTCACGGATTGCCCGTTGTCGTTGTTCCCAGAATAGTCATTGGTGTTGCTGTTCAGGGGCCACCAGCCAACGATGCTCTGTGGGCTCACGGGTGCGCCGCCGATCCCCTCATGGTAGAGGGCCAGCACCTCTGCAGAGGAAAGCGATGTGTTGTAGACTTGTATGTTGGACATGTACGCGGCCGGGAAGAAGAACCCGTCATTGTAGGTGCATGGGGAATAGTCCTCGTTTATACATATGGGGAAGTTAGTGGATGACGCTATAGGAGGGGCGGTGGTGCTGCTTGTTGCAAGCTGGCCGTCTATGTATCCCGCGGCGTAGTTAGTATTGCTGTTTCCTACATATTGGTATGTCCATGCAAGGAAGTACCATGTGTTTGTAGATAACGCAGATGCGGAGCATATGTAAAATGACCAGTCATACCACTCTATGCCGCAGTTTGACCCGGATGTGGTGGCGAGCGCCTCGAAGACATTGTTGGTGGGCGGCTCGCCTACGTTGAACAGCGCGCCCTGCGTGCTGCCGGTTATGTAGACCCAGCCTGTTACGGTGAACGAATGGCTCTCGAACGCGGAATAGACCGTACTCGGTGTGCCTATGCTGACGAACGAGTTGCTTGTGCCGGTGAATACGGCAACATATTGGGGCAGCTCGCCCTGGCACATGCCGGCAAGGGAAGTGCCAGCAGTGGTGCGCTCGACCTGGCAACCGCCCGGGGCTGCCTTTGGTGTCAAGTTTGCGCTGCCGAATACACCTAGCTGGAACAGCACGCCGAGTACGACGGCTATCACAAGTATCGCCCAGCCGTATGTCATGAGATACTCCATGGCGGATTGGGATTTCACGTTATCACGGCGACGAATATCCATTTGTCCACGAGCCGGAGTAGCCTTCGCCGTTATTCTGGCCGTTGTAGTTGCCACCTCCGTAGTCGTTGGTGTTGCCGTTCAGGGGCCACCATGCAACTATGTTCTGCGGCCTAACCGGCGCGCCGCCGATCCCCTCCTGGTAGAGCGCAAGCACCTCTGCCGCAGAAAGCGATGTGTTGTATAGCTGCACATTTGACACTGTGCCGTTGAATGGGTGGTTGCCGCAGGGCGTGCAGCCGAAGTTGCCTATCACGAAAGGCCCGCCATACCACACGCCGTTTGTGCTTGCTGCAGGATATGTGCTTGTGACATACTGGCCGTTCACGTAAAGCGCTGTGCCAATGCCGTTATAGACCGCCGCCGCAAAATACCACTGGTTCGGGCTTTCGGTACCTGTCTGGATCAGGTGGTCGTTGCATGGGGCTGCGCCGTCCAGCGGGTTCATCGTCGTCTCCACGGCTATCTGGTGGGTGATGGTGTACTCTATGGATATGCCGTCGGGGCACCATGTCGTGCTACCTACGGGCGAGCCTTCTCCGCCGTCCGGTCCGCCTGGCTGCGGCTGTGTGGATTGAGGATTGAACCATACAGTTATGGTCAGTGAGGTTATGCCGTTGAGATTGAGGCTGGTAAGGACATTGTTGTTAAATGCCTGGTTGGATGGTATGCTCAGGACATACTTTGGCAGCTCTCCCTGGCACATTCCAGCGAGCTGGTGTGTTGTTGAGGATCCGCCCCCTAACTGCTGCACCTCGCAGCTGCCGGGCTGTGCGCGCGGCGCAAAGTTTGCGTTATTGAAGACGCCGAGCTGGAAGAGCACGCCCAGCACAACGGCTATGACAAGTATCGCCCAGCCGTATGTCATCAGGTACTCCATTGCCGACTGCGATTTCATTGCATCATCAAGGTGAGGAATATCCACTGGTCCAAAATGACGTGTAGCCCGTATCGGAAGCCTGCCCATTGTTGTTGCCGCCCGAATAGTCATCTGCGTTGCCGTTGAGCGGCCACCATCCCACTATGTTCTGCGGCTTCACCGGCGCGCCGCCTATGCCTTCCGTATATAGGGCATTAGCCTCCGTAGGGGATAATGTGGTGTTATAGACTTGCACATTTGATATCCAACCGGCGAAATTATCATTTTCGACAGTTGAACCTATTAATGACATGCCGAGGGGGGTTTTCGGGGCCGTGACGCTGCTTATCGTGTCTGCCACGCCGTTTATGTACGCCGTGTATGTGACTTGGGCGCCGCTCTGGGTGTCAACAAGAATGACGTTATTCCATGCACTGGGCTTGTACTGCACGCTTGTAAAGCAGTACCAACTGACACTGGATTCGAGTACCGCGATGACGTATGTGGGATTTGTGCCACCACAACCGCCAAAGTCAGATGGTGCTACTGCGACTATGCCGTAGCCATTTGAGCCCGGGTATGGCGGCCCGTTGCCAAGGTAGAATATCCCGCCGTAGTTTGTCGAAGAAGGCTGGTAAAACCACGCGGAAATTGTGGTTCCGTATGTGGCAGTAGTTGGAAGCGGTGCGAGTATGTTGCTGGTCGTGGCACCGCTAAACACCATTACGTACTGAGGCATTTCACCTTGGCACATTCCTGCCAGCGATATGCTCGCAGTGGTGCGCTGCACCTCGCAGCTGCCTGGAGTCGCCTTGGGCGTCAGGTTCGCGCTTCCGAACACCCCAAGCTGGAAGAGCACGCCAAGTACGACTGCGATCACGAGTATGGCCCAACCGTAGGTCATCAGGTACTCCATTGCAGACTGCGACTTTACCACACCTGACATGCTTACAAGTCTCACAAAGATATAATATATATTTCGACCATAGGGATTCGCAAGGAGCTTGGCGTGATCATTTTGGCAACAGACATAGGGATTGGGGGATTGGACGGCTTTGAGATAAGGCTTGCTACAAGACGCGACTTGGCCGCAGCAAGCAGGTTTGCCACCCCCGTAATAAGGTCGCTGAAGTTTTACAACCAGGAGTGCACAAAAAACAACATAAAGGAGGTGAGCGCGAAGGCCCTTGCCGATGACCTTGCTAAGGATGCCAACAGCGTCATATTAGCTGTGCAGAGGGGCGGGGGCATTGTGGGCATCGCCACGCATTTCATGGGCCTTGGGCATGTGGACTGGCTTGACTGGATATTGGTGTCGCAGGACTGCCGCAGCAGGGGAATCGCCGCGGCTATGCTGAAGTATGCAATGGATAATGCAAAGGGCAGGGGATGCCACAAGGTATGGTGCGACAGCAACCCTCAAAACGTGCCTGCGCTGCGTTTCTTCAGTAGGATGGGCTTCAGGAAGGTAGGGGTGCTGCGCAGGCACAGCTTCGGGCAGGACCAGATAATCTGGGAAAGGCTTATAAGATGAGCAAGGGATAATTTAGGGGTACTATGGAGCGGCGCGGGCTGGGCAGAAGGCTCAGGGAGATGGGCATGACGCACTTCCAGACAGACGTGCTCCTCGCGCTTACTAGGGTACCCAGAGGCAGTACCGTAAGCTACAAGCAGCTGGCGGCCATGGCGGGCCACCCTGGGGCATATAGGGCCGTGGGCACGGTGATGAGGAAGAACCCCCTCGCGCCAACAATACCGTGCCATAGGGTCATAAAGAGCGACGGCACGCTCGGTAACTACTCGGGCAGGGGAGGGGCGAGGAGGAAGATGGTGCTGCTCGCATCGGAAGGGGCGAGCGTTAAGGGCAGGTAAAAGCGACCGGCGACAGTGATTGGGAGATGTTCGACCTAACCTTCGAACCCATAGCAGTTAAAGGGCAAATCCTTCAGGTAGAGGTAGTGAGGAAGAGGGTGAGGGGCTCAAACGCCAGGGTGCGCGACGGCAAGGTGGTGATAACCCTTCCCGAACGCATGAACAGGATAAGCGCGTCCATTACCGCAAAGGATCTTTATAGGAGGATATCGGCCGGTCTTGCCAAGAAGCCGGAGAGATACCTCGGCATGCCGGATATTATTTTCCGGGACGGCCAGCTGGTCACCCTGTTTGAGAAGCGGTTTCTGATAAACATGACAATAGATCCGAGCATGGTAAAGGCCAGCACGCGCATTAGGGACGGCAACGTCATGGTAACGATACCTGAGGCGGCCGAAGGCAAGGCGTCGGCGCTGTCCAGGCTGGCGAAGCGATCACTCACGCGCCACCTCCTAGGGGAGGTGGAGGCGGAAGTCAGGCGGATAAACTCTGAGCACTTCAACGCGGAGATAGATGTCATAAGCCTGCGTGACATGCTGTGGACATGGGGATCCTACAGGGGCCACAACCGCTCAATAACGCTCAATTTCAGGCTTCTCTACGCGCCCAGGCCAGTACTGGAGTACGTCATAGTCCACGAGCTGGCGCACTCGAGGGTAGGCGGCCATTCTAGGGCATTCTGGGCGCATGTGGCGCGCGTACTGCCGGATTACAAGCAGCGCAGAAAGTGGTTGAGGGAGCACTCGCATGACCTGGGGCTGGAGCCAGCGGAATCTGGCCGGCAGGCGTCAGGAAACATCCAGGTGCAGGATGTCAACCTGCCCCCACCTGTCCGCGGCGACGACGGTATATTGACCGGAGGCGAGGGCGGTAAAGGCGGTACCGTTCCAGTACCTGCCGACACTTATGTTTAGGCTGTCGCTGCCCGACAGCCCGTACGAGGCATTTGTCACATAATCGCTGCCGGGGGCGAAAATGAAGTACTTCATCATGTATGATATTGGTATGGGGCAGGCGGGAGGGGGGCCATTCCATGGCTCTGCGAGGGGCAAGCCATGGCTGGAGTTTATGTTTGATAGGTTGTATGTGCCCCTGCTTATCCCGACTAAGACAGTGGGTATTGCAGGGGGCGCGCAGACGTAGCCGATATAGCTGAGGGCAGAATGCTTAACGCCAAGCACGTAGACTGCCGTGACGTTGTTGCTGGAATTTAGCGTGTTTATGTCAGACGCGTTGATGTACAGCGATCCGTTGGCGCCTTTGCCTGTATGAAGCGAAAGCCCCAATGCCGTCGCGGCGTTGGCGCAGGAGTCCGTCGCCGCATAGCACACCGTGCGGTTATATTGCGCCGTTGTGGAGGTGCTGGGGGACGTGGTGGTCTGCGTGACCGGGACCGTGGAGCTTGCGCCGCCGCCATTCGCCTGTCCCTGCGGCACAACGCTAGGTCCAACGTTCCCGTACGGAAGCGTAGCGACGTACAGCAAAGTCAAGCTCAGTATGCCTACTATAATGATAGCGCCAAAAAGTGTGCGCTGCTCATCCTCCATGTGGCTATCTTGTGCGGCAAGCTCTAAAAACTGTTTGGGGTGGCTGCGCCCTATGCCGTGTCCCGCCGCTCGAACTTAATCGAATAGACCGCTGCGGCCGGATTGCCCCTGGGCCGGTACTCCTCCATGCTTGACCGCGTGTAGCCTATCTTCTCTAGCAGGTCCACAAGCTTGGTTGCAGTCAGTGTCCCCGCGCCCACGATGGTTACCGTTGTAGCGTCGCCTTCCCGTTCCGCTCTCATGCTGTAGCCGGCCTTCTCCACAAGCGGCCTGATTTTTTCAAGCAGGTCGCTTTGCGCATTCTTTGGAATGGTCGCCTCCATGAACACACCGAGCTATACAACGTAAGATGTGATATAAATAGATTACGGTGGACGAACCCTGCCAGGATGATTGTGGACATAATATTGCAGGGGCTTGCGGAAAAGTTATGCCTGATCGCTTGAGCTTTTCCTAAGCAGCTGCGCGTTGATGCTTGCATTCCTTACCACGGCAAGGACAAACTTCCAGGTCTCGGTGGGTGACTTCACATGCAGGGCGTCGACCCCAGTGCGCAGCACCGGGTAATCATTGCCGTCGCTGGCAAATGCGTCGCCTATATACACCACGTCGCCGTTCCTGATGCCTAATGTTGTGATAAGCTTTTCCACCCCGTAGCCTTTGTCCACGCCGCTCCTGGTTACGTCTATTGACTCTGGACCACCAAGGGTAACGTTGAAACCGGCTCCGATCTCCCCCCTTACCCTGGGCAGAAGACTGCGCCTCAGCGCCTTGTTCGGATCGCAACTGTTCTTCACGTCAGGAGGCGCATCGTTGCCGGTTATCACCAGTGTCATGGAACTGCCTTTATCGACGATTTGGTCGCCGTAGACCTGCGCCTGCCTGCCGAACGCACCCTCATCGAGCAGGGCAGTGAAAACTGCACGTATATGTGACTTTTCCGCCTCCTTCAGGTTTTCGGAATACACGGCAGCGTATCCGCCATTACTGTAAGTGTACAGTGACGAGCCAACAGACGGCAGCAGGATCAGGTTGGCCATGAGCTCAGCCTGGTCCATCTCCGCCAATACCCCCTTAAGCACATCCACAACACGCCGGTCAATTTCGCTGAAGCCCGCGCCGCTGACTATTGCAACTTTCCGATATTTGAGCAGCTCTGCCATAGCGCGTGCGGTCTCTTCCGTCATTGTCGTGCCGGCAGGCACCATGGTATTGTCCAAGTCGAATGCGATCAGGCCCTTGCCAGAATGGAGCGCGGCGAGCTTCTCCATGTTCGTGGACGAGTCAACATAGACCGCCTGCGCGAGCACAGCGGTTGCAGCCTTGGCCGTAGCTGCCCTTGACGAAGTCCTATCGCTCATGTACCTCCCCGCTACCTCAATTCTGCCATCCAGATATTTAAACAATTGGGTTAGAGGCGCTTTGGCCCAGACGGCTTTTAATTAGTTGTCTTGCGCATCCACGGAACAGTGGAGGCATGGTGCTAAAGTATTTTATCGTTTTTCTTCTATAGAGGTACGTGTTCCATGAGACCAGTACGCGGCAGCGCCACCAGCGATTTTGATTTTGTCAGGTCACAATCTGCGATGGAATACCTGATGACCTACGGCTGGGCCATACTAATCATTGCCGTAGTGCTGGGTGTGTTGTTTCAGCTGGGAGTCTTTAACTCTGGGAATTTTGCACCGAAGGCGAAGGCCGGGCAGTGCCAGATACAGGTTGTCGGCAGCGGATCATCGATGACACATCAACTTGCGGGGATGTGCTCACCTGAACTTCCACAGTATGTAGGGAGCTTTAGCGCAGGGGGAAGCTATGTCTTTATACCGAGTAATTCCATGATTGCGTCGATTGAAGCCGCAAAGGCTGTTACCTTCACCGCGTGGATATATGCGTATCTTACGCCAAGCAATGAAATTGTGGATGACTCGGGAAACGGGGGGTTCCAGCTTGCCGCATTCTCAACAGGCGCAGCCACAACGATGTTTGGGGGATCTACATGGGGGTTCAATCCCACCACACTTTCTACAGGCACATGGTATTTTTTGGCAGGTACCGCGGTGAGCAATGGGGCACAAGAGCTTTACGTGGACGGCGTGCCGGTGAATTCCATGACCGCAGGGGGGCAGGTTGAAACTAGCACGATGACCATAGGCTCTTTGCCGGCTCTGCCGTGCTATTATTGTTTTTATGGATTAATTTCTAATGTGCAGGTGTATAATGCATCGCTTTCGACTGCCGAGGTTCTTGCGCTCTATAATGAGGGTATTGGAGGTACACCGGTAAAGCCCCAGAATCTCGTTGGATGGTGGCCGCTCAACGGGGATTTTAACGATTACAGCGGCAATAATGACAATGGCCAGAGCACGAATGTTGGATTCAGCAGCACATGGGCCAGTACGTACCACGGACCTCAGTGATAATATGCGGTCACAGTCTGCGATGGAATACCTCATGACATACGGGTGGGCGATACTTGTAATCGCAGTAGTGCTCGGGGTCCTTTTCCAGCTCGGCGTATTCGGCAACGCGAACCTCGCACCCAAGGCAACGCCGGGTAGCTGCGAGGTGCAGCGCACAACCGCCGGGACATCCCTGGCGGGCATGTGCCAGGGGGAGCTGCCGCAGTACGTTGCTGTCTTCGGCGGGGCCGCGAACATGGTAGGCAGCTTCAGCGGCGGATTCCCAACAAACGCCCAGACACCAGTAACACTTTCTGCATGGGTCTATGATCCGTCCAACAGCGCAATTGCCGCAGTGGCGGCCGGATCCAATTCATATGGGTGCACATCCCACCTGTACTATGCGGGTTTGGACTCGCATGACTCGAGCAGCACGATAGATTACCATGGCTGCTGCAATGACTACCAATCCACTGCGCCGGCAACGTTCAACCGGGCTGATGGAAAGTGGCATTTCATAGCGATAAGCTACTCGTCAAGCGCCGCAACGATAGCGTTCCAGGTTGATGGAAGTTACGAGTCTGCAAGCTGGGCCGCAAACCCGGAAATAGGCGGACAGACTCTGCTGGTTGGACAGGACATGTGCGATCACTGGTACTTCACTGGCGATGCGGCAAATCTCCAGCTTTATAACACATCGCTTTCGCAGGCAGAGCTCCTTGCTTTGTACCAGGAGGGGATAGGAGGGGCGCCGGTGAGGCCGCAGAACATAGTGGGATGGTGGCCGCTCAACGGCAACGGCAACGATTATTCCGGAAACAACAACAACCTGCAGAACAACGGCGCGGGCTTCACAAGTTTCTGGAGCAGCAGCTACAGTGCACCGTGAAGAAAATGAAATCACAATCGGCAATGGAGTACCTGATGACATACGGATGGGCGATACTCGTGATAGCGGTTGTACTGGGCATCCTGTTCCAGCTAGGGGTGTTTGGGAACGCGAATTTGTCCCCTAAGGCGACTCCTGGCAGCTGCGAGGTGCAGCGCACCACTGCGAGCATATCCCTTGAGGGCATGTGCCAGGGGGAGCTGCCGCAGGATGTCGCGGTGTTCACTGCATCAATGCCTGGACAGATAGTAAGCGGCAGCATATTCCATAAGGTAGGCCAGCTCACATTCACGGCATGGGTGGACGAATACAACACCAACAGCTGCTGGCAGAACATAATAGAGCTCTCGAATACCATTCTATCGCTAGGCATAGGGATAACATGCAGCAGCCAGGCAGTGATAAGGTGGAGCACCCCATTGATACAGCCAGGGGGTGGATCCATACCCCTCAATAGTTGGCATTTTGTCGCAGGCATATGGAACGGTTCAAATAACACCCTAAGCGCGTATCTTGACGGAACATTGGTTACCCCAATAACTGCAGGTAGCGGAACTACTTCGTACACCGTGACCACCTATACACTTGGCGGCCACTCCCCGTACACCGGTATGAGCTCCTTCAGTGGGGAGATATCTAACGTACAGGTGTACAACACCTCGCTTTCATCCACTGAAATAAAGGCGCTTTACCAGGAAGGGATTGGAGGGGCGCCGGTGAGGCCGCAGAGTATAATGGAATGGTGGCCGCTGAATAGTAATCTGAACGACTACAGTGGCAGCAACGACAACGGTCAGGCAGTGAGCGCAGGCCTGGGCTACAACAACTTTTGGACAAACGGCTACTCCGCACCGTGACATGGATGAAATCGCAATCCGCAATGGAATATCTCATGACATACGGATGGGCCATATTGGTCATAGCCGTTGTGCTGGGTGTCCTGTTCCAACTAGGGGTGTTCAGCTCCGCAAACTTCGCCCCTAAGGCGAAGGCAGGGCAGTGCCAGATACAGGTAGTGGGCAGCGGCCAGTCGACGACGCACCAGCTGGCGGGGCTGTGCAGCCCGGAGCTGCCGCAATTCGTAGCGCAGCTCGGTGGCAGCGGAGCTTATTTGCAGATGCCAACCTCAACGTTTCCCGCCAATGAAGTGCTAAACAACCTTACATACACCGCATGGGCGTATGATAGCGGGATAACCGGCTTTGGCGGCGGCATAGTGGGCGCAGGCACCTGCAACGGACTTGACTGTGCGGATATTGAGTACAATGACATAGCAATACGCTTTGAGCAGCAAGGCGGCAGCGGGGGTTATACGCCCTTCGCGCTGGGCAGCTACAAGGGCACATGGGTCTTTCTTACGCTCTCAATCGGAAGCGCAACGGGCGAAGCCGACTATGTGGATGGGAAGTTGGTGGCGCAGAATGGCGCCTACATTGGGCCACTGACTTTCACATATCCGGGTTGCTGCGGGGCTTACAAGCTTGGCACATGGGACAACTGGTTCAACGGCTACATAAGTAACGTGCAGATTTACAACGCATCGCTTACGCAGGCAGAGGTCACCGCGCTCTACCAGGAGGGCATAGGCGGCACGCCTGTACGACCGCAGAACATAGTTGCATGGTGGCCCCTGAACGGCAACCTAAACGATTATTCCGGAAACAACAACAACCTGCAGAACAACGGCGCTGGATTCGACGGGGCATGGACGAATACATATAGCGGGCCGGAATGATGCTATGCAGCCATAATGAGCAATAGGTTACTTGGCATGGCGTGTTGGAGGGGTGCGAATCATATCACTATTGTGCCAGGATGGTACACATTGCTTGCCGTGGTGGGCGCGAAAGGGTTATTAACTTTTTCAGCTTTAGATAGACCGTGGGATGATGAAAGTAATAAGCTCTATAGGGGGGGAGGAGAGGAAGGATCTGAAGGTTTGGTTTGATGGCGAGTTTATAAACTACACTGACGCCAACGTCTCCATATTCACCCACTCCCTCCAGTACGGCAGCGCCATATTCGAGGGCATTAGGGCTTACGAGACGGACAGGGGACCTGCAATATTCCGGCTCCAGGACCATATTAGGAGATTCACCAGTTCCGCAAAAATGTACTTCATAGAGCTGGCGTTCCCGCAGAAGACAATGTGCGATGCGGCGGTGGAACTTGTCAGGATGAACAAGCTGCAGCACTGCTACATAAGGCCGTTCGCATTCTACAACGACCAGAGGATAGGGGTGAGCGGATGGAAGAAGAAGGTGAGTGTGTATATAGCGGCAGTGCCGTTCGGTGCGTACTTCGAGGGAGGCGCAAAGGGGATACGCTGCAAGGTGTCCTCATGGAGGAGGATAAATTCTGAGATACTGCCCGTGGAGGCCAAAGCTAGCGGCAACTACCTCAATTCCATAATAGCGAACTTCGAGGCCAAGAGCGCAGGATTCGACGAGGCCATTTTTCTGTCATCAAACGGCTATATAGCGGAGGGGAGCGGGGAGAACATATTCCTCGTCAAGGACAACAGGCTGGTGACTCCGGATGCAAGTGCAGACATACTTATGGGCATAACCAGAGAATCTATAATAAAGATGGCAGAGAGCATGGACCTGGCGGTGGAGCAGAGGCCGGTCCACAAGGAGGAGCTCTACTCCGCTGATGAGGTGTTCTTCACCGGAACTGCGGCGGAGGTGACACCAATAGTGGATGTTGACGGGATAAAGATAGGCACAGGCAAGGTAGGCCCGATAACCGATATGCTCTTCAAGAAGTTCTATGATGTGGTGCATGGCAGGGATAAGAAGTTCGACGCCTGGCTCACCTATGTGAAGTAGCGCCTTGTGCCACTGGCCCGCAGGCAGAAGCCTGAAGCTTAGGGGGTTATTTTGCGGTGCACATTGCCCGGCGTTGCAAAAGCGCGACGGTGAGAACTGGCACTAATACGTAATAGGCGTTGCCCGCTTTAGCCCATATTCTTCAGCCAGGATTTTGAATTGCTGGGAGTAACTATTATCGAACCGGCGATAGCACAACTCGCCGAGTACAAAGTCTGTGCCTATGGACGCCTCTAGCGTTACTCCGCGTATTTGGCTGTTTAGCCATTCCAGTTCGGCTTCCAGCTCGCCGTCTTTGAACACTGGCATAATGAGCATTATCCCGTCAGGGGAAACCGTATTTCCAGCCAATGCGAACCGATTTATTGGGGACTCCGAATCTTTGATTATGTGATCCAGTAACTTTGCTCTGTCGTGCAAAAATTTCGCGTAGTTTATTATCCTTATGGATATGATTGCATCGTACTTTACGTTTTGGTTGCGCAGAGTTAGTGTTTGGCGCCAGATTAAGCCGTTTTCTTTCAATTTTTCCAGTGTGTACTTTGCTGCGCCGTGGCCCAAACCGTATTCTTTTTCTACCTCTGCAAACGGCATGTTTCCGTCAATACTCATAGCTTTCAACAAGGCATACTCACGGTATTTTAAACTGCCGTGGAACGGGCTTGGTGTTTTTTTGCTCCGTTGCCAGATTTTTTCCTCGAGTATTTCAAAGAACCGCTCCCTGAACGGAACATAGCCATATATTTCATCGAACGCTATTACGCGCCAAATAGAGCTGAACTTGTTTATGCGCGCATTTTTACGGATGTTGAACACCACATCGCTCAAGATTGTGCTGTTTTCTGCAAGAAGATATACCAGGAAATCGTATTTGCCGTGCGTTGCCATAGCTAATTGGATTCTCGGTTCTTTTTCCAGCACTTCCTTCACGGTTTTTGTGTCTGGTCGGGCGTCTTTAAATTTAATGAGTATCACATATGGCGATAATCCCAATTTCAAATAGTTTATACTGCAAAAGTACCTGATGGCGAATTTTTTTTCCAGGCCCGCTATCCTGTGCTCCACGGCGTTCGCGCTCAGCCCGGTGCGCCCGGCTATTGTTTTCAGCGTGGATCTGCAATTCATACTTAGATGTGTCAATATTTTTTCATCGATATGGTCTATTTTCAGTGCAGTGGGCGGAGTCGGGACCCTGGCCGCCTTCTTTTCCCGGGTATGCTTTTTTGGAATGAACGTTCCGTCCTCCCTTATCTTGCCCAGGTATTCGGCTGTGCTCAGGACGCGCTTACTTCCCTTGTCCCATCTTGTTTCGCGTTTGTACAGGTAGTACCGGCCATTGAACACGTCGACCGTTAGTGGGAATTGGTGCTCCTTCTTAAGCCGGACAAAGGTTTCATGCACGGCGAATGGCAAATTCTTCATATTAATATTAAATTAAAATTGCTTTAAATATATTACTATTTTTCATACTATATTAATATAAAATCTGGTAATTTTGTAGCTAAAATCTGGATTTATTGAAATTAGAGCTGTGCGTTTTTGACGATAGTTGGTGGAGGGAATATATACTCCAATTGCCATAACAGCTAAGCGTTGGTGGAGTGGTGCTCGGCAAAAGAGTTCCGCATTCTTCTAATGCAGAGGTCTTAGGCCTTACTCTCATCCGCTCACATGGCCCTAATTACGAGCCGCTCCACCAATCACGATTATGTCGTTTTTCACGTACATCGCACTTCTCCGCTGCGGCAGGGGCGCCTGCCGTTAATCGGTTCATGCTTGGGTGATACGATGGCTACAATGACAGGAAACGGGACCGGCAAGGGTAGGAAAAGGGAGGCGCTGCACAAGTTCTATTTCGTGCGGCCCAGGGTGAACGCAGACGCGAACAAGCTCGCGGAAAGGCTGATAGGGCTGAAGGCGGTTGAGGAGGTATTCCTTACCGAGGGGGACTATGGCTTTGTGGTGAAGGCAAGGTTCTTCAAGGACCAGGAGCCTAACGACGTAGGCAGGTACATATCAAGGAACGTTGGGCTGGAATTTGGGAAGGTTGTGAGCTACTGCCAGTATAGCAAGTGACGCCAAGGCTCAGTCGTAGTATATCTGGTACTTCTGTGGAAGGGCGCTCTGCTTCCTCATCTCGTATATGAGGTTGTACCATGGTCCGCCCATGTAACCGTCTGCGCTGAGCATGGCCTCTACCGCGTCTATCAGGGCCTGCTTGTGCTCCTTGCTGCCCAGGGAGTTGACGGCCTCGATGAAGTTGAGCTGTGCATCTACCGTCTCGCCGCTGGAGTTGATCTTCTTAACCGTGGCTGTGGCGGAGCTTACGAACTCGCTCACCGCTTCGCGCCCGAACGCATCGCGCTGCTCTGCCGATGAGCGCAGATGCGCGGCTGGGGCGCTGGACGATGCTGCGAGCATTCCCCCGGCCGCCAGCTTTGCAAGGTCAGGCAGGTCGCCCGCGCCCATGAGCAGCCTTGTGGACTTGACCATGTCCTCCCCGGCGCCCAGATGCACTGCCATGCACATGAACTCGCCGTTGTGGTACTTGTACCTGAACTGCATTGAATAGTCAGGGGATATCGAAGGCAGCACGCTGCCGGCTACGTATGCCGCAGAGAACGACGGCTCTATGCCGCCAAGCATTGCCAGCTTCCCTGCCCTTGGTGGCGCGGCGGCGGGCAAAGCCAGTTCCTTGGCCTCCCGCAAAACCTGCCTGTGCACATCCCTCCAATCATCGCTAGAAATCCAGTCAAGGCCCAGCTTCTTTAGGACGCGCTCGGCAAGTTCGTTGCTTATATGGGAGGCTATGCCCTCTGTGAATGCCCCGGAGACGCGTGACGCCCCTTCGGTGCTTGAAGGTATCCTGCCCTGCTGCTCCAGGGATGCGTGCATGAGCTCGTGGGCCATGTGCATGAACAGTGTAACCATGCAATATTTCCTGATTTCCGCAGTATCGCCATCCAAGGCGCCATCCTTACCTGAGGATCCGGCATTAGACAACGTAGCCAGGTATATTGGAGGGTCGGGATATAGTATGCGCTTGCCGCCAATCTCGTAGTTCCATACGTTGCTCTGGTCCTGGCGCCGTTCGGTGCGGTACGTTTCCGGATCCTTTATCAAACCTGTTCCTATTGAAAGATCCCCAAGCACGTTCAGCGTCTTTGCAGCCAGATCCTTCACGGCTTCCATCCGCTCTGCTTTGGGCATGGTGACGGTTACCGCTACCTTCCCCTTGCCGACAGATGGGTCTAGCGGGAAGACATCGATTTTTATGCCCTTGGATTCCGAGACCAGAGAGGCAGCCACTTTTTCAAGTTGGCGCTCCAACAGAGCGTCGCCCGACTCCTTTGCGGCAGCCTTCGGTTCTTTGTATCTTGCCATAATGTTATTTCGTTTCTGAAATATTTAAAGCGCGCGCGGGCGCACGGCGGTTGTCTATATACGAATCCCGATTTTACAGAGGGGATTTTATACCTTATTCTAGAAGCATTAATGAGCGTATGCAGAAGCCCAGCGGCAAAACAGTCAGATCCCAGTCTGCAATGGAGTACCTCATGACTTATGGTTGGGCGATACTCGTCATAGCTGTGGTGCTCGGCGTGCTCTTCCAGCTCGGCGTCTTCGGGGGCGCGAACCTCGCGCCTAAGGCACAGCCTGGCAGTTGCCAGGTTGAGCATACCTCAGTAAGCACGTCTCTCGAGGGCATGTGCCAGGGGGAGCTGCCGCAGTACGTCGCCGTATTCTCCCCGTCTCCATGCTGCCAGGCAACTGTGCCGACAAGCACCAGCATAAATACCTCGTGGAACGGCGGCAACTGGAGCATAACCGCATGGTTCGATGCCACGCAGCAGCTAGGGACAGGGGTGGGCAGGGACCTTGTGGAGGAGGACGAGGGCTGCACCAGCGGCCTGTGGATAGACACGCCAAGCTCCCCTGCTACGTACTACGAGGTAGCAGGTTGCGCTTGGTGGCAACCTACCGGCGATACATCTTCGTGCCAAAGCGGCACTATAGGCAGCTGTGAGGCCAGTACCCTGCAACTGCCCTACAACAAATGGGTATTCCTTGCCGTAACCTTCAATTTTTCCGCCTCGACAAACGGAGCGAACCAGCTAGTGTGCTATAATGCACAGTGCCAGACTTTCGAAAGCTCTGTACCGTCCGGTGATGCTCCCACAAATTATGTCAAGGATGACCTTGTGGATAGGAATCTCGTCTTCAGGCTGTTCGACAATGGCTGCTGCAGCACAAACACCATATCCGGTGATCTCGCCAACATACAACTCTACAACGCAAGCCTGAGCCAGACGGAGATAACAGGGCTCTACCAGGAGGGGATCGGCGGCGCACCCGTGCGCCCGCAGAATCTAGTGGGCTGGTGGCCGATGAACAGCAACCTCAATGACTACAGCGGCAATAACAACAATGGGCAGCCGAGCACTGGGATCACCTACACAGGTTTCTGGACTAGTGCATATACTGCGCCGTGATGCTCGAATGCGCTACAAAAAGTCACAATCCGCGATGGAATACCTCATGACCTACGGCTGGGCGATACTAATCATAGCCGTGGTTCTGGGCGTGATGTTCCAGCTGGGGGAGATCAGCTCCGCAAGCTTCGCCCCAAGGGCGAAGGCTGGAAGCTGCTTGGTGGAACGCACCACGGCTGGCGCATCCCTTGGCGGCATGTGCCAGGGGGAGCTGCCGCAGTACGTGATGTCGCTCACAGGATACGGCTCGGCAGTGAACCAGAGCGTGGTAAGTGCCATACCTGCCCAGTCCATGACAGCGGTAACCATATCAGCATGGGTCAACCTGCGCAACCTTAACCCGTGCTGGGAAAATGTGGCTGCGCTTTACACAGGATCTGCGGCGTTGGACATAGGCGTGTCGTGTTCGTCTTACGAGGCAGTTATGCGGCAAGATGGATCTCATGCTGTAGGTGTCCCTTCACCGCTCATAAGCACTGGCACATGGTACTTCATAACAGGGGAGTGGAACGGCACCACAGACCAGATGACAGTGTTCCTAAACGGTGGCAACCAGCAATCGTCCACTGGAAATGGCCAGGCCACATATGTGGTTAACAAAGTGAACATAGGGGGTGAGTTCAACAGAT
>JAKAPJ010000010.1 GCA_021807115.1 Microcaldota archaeon | reverse complement strand
CGCCAGGAGGGCGCTTGGCAGCGCATCTCTGAGCCTGCTGTTCTGCTTCGCTTTCCTGGCGAATCCGGGGATGCATGGCATACTGTTCTTCGACTACCATGCCGAGTTCCTTATACTACCATTATACGCCCTTGCGCTCTATTTCTACATCGGCACCGATCGCCTTGCATTCACCATATCCTTCCTGCTGCTTCTGGGCACAATAGCGTCGGCAACCGCCATAGCCTTGGCGTTTTCTATGGGCATGGCGGTGTACGAGCTCACATGCAACGGCGACCAGAACCTCCGCAGGCGGCGTCTATGGCTGTGCAAGTCGGCCTTTGCAATGTCAATACTGGCCTTAATACTGTACAATGCTCTCTACATCTGCCTTGCAGCTGCATACGCATCCAATCCGTCCGGCGTGCCCCTCGCGCTGCAGGTCAAGCCTGAGCCCATCGCCCCACTTAACTACATTTTCACATCGGGCGCAGGCGGGGCGAGCGCGGGACCAACCCTGCCTACGGCAGGACTGCCTTTCCTCGTGTATGGGCTCATGGTAGCTTTTCTCGGCTTCGGTTTTGGCATTATGTACGCGCTGCCCACCGCAGTTGTGGCGGCGCTGCCGTGGCTTGTGGAGTCCACAATGGGCGGCAGGTCCATAGAGTTCCTGCTCATAGGGCAGCAGTACTTCGGCTTCGTCCTCGGCGGCACACTCGCCGCAGCAATGCTTGGCGCGCGCCGCATGCTTGAGGCAAGGCACCTGCTCTGGGTGCGCGTAAGCCGTGTGCAGATGCGGGCGCTATTTGTGTCATCAATGCTAACAGCCACGGTCGTGATCCTTGCGGCATCGCCGTTCTACATATTCAGCCAGAACTTATCGAGCATGGGCCAGAGCTTCCTTTTCGAGCAGAATGCATCCCTGCGCGCCACGGCCGCCCAGATTGACTCGCTCATATCGCTCATCCCCCCAAACGCGTCGCTTATGGTCGACTACCCCCTCGTGCCACACGTCACTCAGCGGCGCTACCTCGAGTTTCCCCCGTTCTACCCTGTGTCGTTCCGCCCGCAGTACATTCTCCTGGACTTCAACTCCAGCATCATGGCGCCCTATGATGCAGCAGCCGAGAATGGCATGTTCCGCTCATACATAGCAAACGAGGGATACCGGCTGTATGCGGTAAACGGCAGCGCAACGCTCTATGCATCCACGGGGGGCTGATCGCCCGCCGCCGGCCCTGCATCTCCCTTTACGAACTCCCTCATGAGCACAGTCGCATACGATCCCGCTGGAAGGGAGAACACCAGCCTCATCGCGCCCTCCTCCGGCATCGAGTGCGAGAAGTTCAGGTATGGCGCGAAGACAGCCCTGTACGCGCCCTTGCAGTTGAGCTCAGGCATGCTCTTGACCCTGAACTGCTCCTGCGTTATGCCGAGCTCCTCAAGTATCCCCGCCTCCACCATGTTGACTTTGTTGTCGTAGCCCACAATGCTGCCCACCACGAACAGCTTACCTTCCGTGCCTGCCTGTGCACTAGGGAATACCGCGCCAAGGTCCGGGAACCCGTATGCATCGGTCCGGCATACCATGTCCCCATCCACCGGCGCAGTGCCCCCCTTCCCCCCCAGCCTCAGCTCTATCTCCCTGTTGAAAATGTAGGAGTCCACGGAGTGCACGTACATGAGCGCAAGCGACCTCGGCAGCTTCCTTATCGCGTTGCCGTAGTCCGTTGGGTACTTGGACAGGTGGTCTATCATGGAGCGCTCGTACTTGAGGTAGCGCGGGAAGTATTCGGTCGCGCGCAGGAAGTCCATCTCCTCCGCCAGCCTTGTCCTGGCGCCTATGGCATCGGCGTTCCTCTCGTTTGTGGTATCGGTGAGTATCTTCATCACCGCCGCCTCCAGGTCCCCCCTTATTATGTCCAGTCCCACCTGCACGTTGTTGTTCCTGAAGCCGAACCTCTGTTCCCCGAAGTAGTTGGGGAACAGCCCTCCCAGCTCTGCGTTGATATCCCCCAGCCCCTCCTGGTTCAGCGAGTCCCCGCGCACCACAACTGAGAACCTGTTCCCAAGCAGCTCGCCCATCCTTACCCCATCGTTGCTGCGCCAGGCTCCATTTATGGCAATGTCCTTTATGTGTACGGCCATGATATTATCAGGGCTCACGCCGTGCATGCTGCAAAGCTGCGTGGACACCGCCGTCCTGTCCTTCGTCCCGGCAAACCCCATCGCGCGTATCCCCCTCCTGAACTTCCTCGCTATCCCCGCGAGGGCCTGCACGGTGTTCCAGTCCCTCTTCTGCAGCACGAAGGTGCAGAATTTCGACCCCTCGCCACCCTCCTCCATGCCAAGGTCCACTGCGCCGTAGCGGCTTCCGGTAGCCAGCACAACACCTCCCTTGGTTATCTCCTCTACAACGAAGTCTTCCGCAGAGGCCTTTATGCTTCCCCCTGCGCCCCTGCCCTCCGAAAGGGTAATCATGGAATCATTTGCAAGACTATGGGCGACAAAACTTAAAAGGGCAGGGGCGCCACTAACCCGCCCCGCCTGCAGCGCGCCATGCCCACGCAACTGCACCTGACGTATCCCTACCAACGCATAAATATATCATGGGACGCGATACATCCATAAGCGATTGAAAAGGGTGTGAAAATGGAGATAAGCCAAAGCGACGTTCAGGCGAATATGGTTACATCTGGAGGGTTTTCGCAGGAGGTGAAGCCACAGCTGCTGTTGTCCCAGAACTTCCGCGACAGGTCCCCAGAATCAAAATACTTAAACGGGCCATCAGGCGGCCCGCGGCGCCATGCCGAGCACGTGTCACCTGCACTCGGGCAGATAAAAAGGATACTGGCGCACTATTCCGCCACATCCGCCGCGCAGGTCTCCGATGCAAGCCTTCAGGAGGTGGCGGGCATGTTGCGCAAGTGACTGCGCCATATCCCGCATTGCATTTGCACGGGGCGATGTAATCATTCCAGACCGCAGTCCGGCCAATGCCATGCCCGCGTCCCGTTGCCCTACGCCGCAAGCGCCCTGTATACCAGGCACCAAGATACTGCCGCAGCCATTTCTATTCCCGAGAACAGGAACTGCCCAACCACGCCAGAAACCATTGAGACTACGGCCTGCGCGATGCTTGCCGTGAGCACCACGGCCCCGTACACATACAGCATCCCCAGCGCATTGCCCCTTGTTAAGTTCCAGCTCCTCCTAAGCGCATCCAGCGGTCCAACATTCTCGGCAATAGATACCAGGGGCGCAAGGGAAAGCCTCAGCGCAAGGTATATGCCGGGCAGCACAAGTGCCACAAGCCCCACCGCGAACGCCACATAAAACGCCACGGTGGTGGCCAGAAACACCGGGTATTTTCCCACCGTGGTGCCGAGTGTCTCAGATATGTCCCCTTTGAATCCGGATAGCCCCCTGACAACAACCGCCTCCTGCACGAATAGCCCCACAATGAACCCCACTATCGCCATCGGCAGCACGCCTACTATCTCTGCAAGCGCAGGGGCAGGTGCCCTCACAAACTGAATCGCGACAAGATACGTCGCCGCCCCGAGCGCCCCCCCTCCAGCCGCCACAGCTAGCGTAAACTTGTCATCGAAAAGCCACCAGAAGCTCTTGCTTATTACGTCCCACGCGACGAACCTCATGCAATCCACTGCTTATCCAACTGTTAAATACCTTTGTGGCGCCAATTAAAGCGCCGGCGGCATATGCGCCGGCGCAATGTTGGTTGCGATGGCAGCTGCAAGCGTGAGCGATAAGGGAGACATGGAATATTCCAGCACAAAGTCGACTTACGATTCCGATGCCCACCTATACGCAAAGGCGTATTACGGCCTGACATTCTGGAAGGCAGAGTACCGCACGTTCCTTGGGCTTCTGGGCAGCAGCGGCAGAATAATCGATGTGGGCTGCGGCCCGGGCAGGGACACGGAGTACTTCACGAAGCTAGGTTACGACACAGAGGGCATAGACTATTCCGCTCCCATGCTTTCCGAGGCAAAGCGCCTGGCGCCAGGCTGCAAGTTCACGCGTATGGACATGCGCAGCATAAAATTCCCCCATGGCAGCTTCGATGCTGCCTGGTCATGCATGAGCATACTCCACATAAAGAAGGCGGACGCCGGAGCAGTGCTTGACGGGATATGCAAGGTTCTCAAGCCGGGTGGCGTGCTGTTCATCTCCGTGAAGAACGGTTCTGGCGAGCACTTCGACAAGAGGCTCTTCTCCAACTACAGGGAGCCTGAGCTTCGCGGGCTTGTGGGGCGCCACGGGTTCAGGGTCGAGATGAGCTACCTAAACAAAAAGGACCCCAGGCAGAGGATAGTATGTATCTTCGCCAGGAAGGCGTGAATATCAGGCAGCCGCCCCAGGCAGGCTGGTTTAAATATGAGTTGCGCACAATGGGTAGAATCAGCGTGTGTTGAGATGGGCGAGGTAGAAGCCAAGAGGTCACAGGGCCACACTGAGTACAGCCTCAGGCGCGATGCGTTCCGCGACAGCACAATAGTGCTAGGCAGCGCTCTATTCCAGGCATACGGGTCACTTCACCGCCTTGTCAAGTTCAATGACATAGTGGAGTCCTGGGTCGACGGCGGCTCCTCTGCGGTGCGATACGACGAGCTCTTCGCAATGCTCAAGAACGATAAGTTCACCAGCGCGATCGACGATGCTATAAGGCTGTCAGAGCAATGGGTCCGGTCGGGCCCGGACGGCGCCCCCGCCGTGATAGCGGCGCACTGGATAAATGAGCAGAACGCAACGCCGGCCGAGGCTGCAAAACTTGCCCCTATAATTGGCAAGGCTGCATCCAACATCGTCAAATCCCTGGCGGCCCTAAAGGCGATAAGGCTGAGCATAGGAGGAATGCTGGAGTGCTCCGCGGTCCCGTACGACACCAGCAGGATCGACGCGGAACTGCAGGCCGCAATCGAGCGGTCCGGCGATGCGATACTGCAGATATACAATGGAGCTAGGAACCTAATGATGCTATACCGCGGTCCCCGCGCCCCGGCTACGATAGAGCACAACCTGCTCAGGATCTACGGCTAGAATATCCGTGCGGATTTGGCTCAATGTAATAAATAATGGGCTGAATACAATACAAGACGGTGTGCAACTGACATGGCGATGATAAAGTCACAGTATCCGGGTGCGGAGTACCGCGACTTCGTGCAGGAGATCCAGCTGGCCAGGAAGGAAGGCGTGGTGAGCAGGACAAAGAACCTTGCAGACAACATGTGGGAAGCCAATTCGCGCGCAAAGGAAATACTCACGTTCAACGACATAGTGGAGTCCTGGGTCGACGGCGGCCCTGCGGAGGGGCGCTATGGGCAGCTGTTTGCCATGCTGAAGGATGCCAAGAGATGGGTAGCCATGGATTCCGCAATATCCCAGGGAGAGCAATGGGCAAAAAATGACGGCGATGAGATGAAGATGCTATTTCCATCGCACTGGCTTAGGCACTACACTGGCATGTATAGGGGGATGACGCAGAAGATATCCGCGGTGCCCACCCTTGTGGATGATGCCACTGCACTCATCAACGAATCCCTGCCGGCAATGAAGGAGTTCCGCGCCTCTGTTGCGGCGCTACTTGCTGCGGAAGGAGACCCTAATATGCGTGACATAGTTGACAAGGTTCTGCCTGAAACCCTGAAGCACGCAGCCGTGCTTGCAGAGCAGCTCGCTCCACTCTGCGGATCCCTCTATCGGCTCGCAAGGGCCCCTACTGCTTTCGATAAGCAATAGTGCTGAATGGTGCTGCGAATGCCAGAAAAGGACGCAATCCCGGGCATTGGCAAGGATGTACCGCCAACCCAGTACGCCACCGGCACAGAGATATCGGCACTGGCCCGGAAGGCCAGCGCCATGCTCTTTAGCATCATTGAGCCGATCAGGGCCATAGGGAAATTCGGCGACATAACCACGCATTGGCTAGAGGGAGGTGCGCAGCAGTACCGCTACGATCAGCTTACGGGGCGCATGGCATACTTGGACATGAAGAACGCTGTCGGCAGCGCCATCGATGCGGTAGGGGCGTGGTTGGCAATAGATAAGGATAGTGCCAAGGCGTCCATAGCCGCGTCTCAAGTATCTGTTTTTAACGCCACTGAAAACACAGTGCGGCAGGTGCTGTCTCTATACGATCTGACCAGGATAGCTGCCGAGTCCGCATACAAAAAGCTTGAGGAGCTGCGGCCGTATATGGACCTGCCTGAAAATCTGGATTCGCCAGACTTCAGGGATAGGGTTGATGAGATGCTTGGAATGCTTGGAGACGTGCAGAGGGTCGTAGCAGATGCAGCTCCAAGACTGTCTTCATTGGCGCACAGGGTGCAGCCCGTCCCGAGGCGGACCTGAAGGTAGCGCCGTTGCCTCGCGCCGTGCCGCCACGGGCAGTGGATGCATGAGCGGGTACCAGCGTAATGCATTGCAATAGTGCACCTGTAGCTCATATCTGCTTTGTGTACAAAGTCAGGTTTTTGGCCTACTTTATACGCAGACTGCCGACTTTATACACAGATGGCTGAGTTTATACGTATGGCTATTTGCCCGGCCTTACCGGAAATCCAAACAGCCAAATTGCACAAAAGCACTTATTATAAATACTGCCGCAGGACCAAATAGGAGAAGCAAATAACCTTTATGAGCGCGTTTTGAAATAAATCGGGGAGGGCAAATGCATTGCAGACTGCTGCTGTTTACATTCGTTGCGATTGTTTTGTCCCAGATGTTCGCATACTCCCAAACGTTGGCCTCGATACCTATAGTAATAAGCAATGGCTAGCGGCTCCACGCGCCGGAGCCATTCCAGCAAATGCTCACTATAAACAGCATCTCAATCCCGCAAATAAATTCTAATTGGAGCAATGTGGAATTCTCTACAGGCGCAAACGCAACCGGTACCATGCTACGGGCATGGATTGAGAATAACGCCACAAACTCATCGCCGGATACCTGGGTATGGGTGCTTTTACCCGCCTAAATACCCCCTGACAGCAACATGACCGAGACATATGTGCACCTCTCAGGCAGGGACACAGACGGAGCAGTGCTAAAGGCAAGCGGCATAGACAAGCTAAAGGAGCAGAAAACCAAGCTGAAATGGAGGGTATGCCTTAGGTGCAGGTCAAGGAAATCAAAACGCATAAATATTATGTCCATACCACAACTTCGTGCTAGCAAGTGAGATTGATGCCCCCAACAGTTACCTTGCCCGTGCCCCTTGCGAGACATATAATGGGCAGCCAAGCAGGGATTGCCCATAGCGAGACATTCTTCCTTGACGGAGAGCGCCTTATTGCGAATGCTATGGTTGGCCCCGGAAGGCTCGACATGATAGGTACGTTCAGGATGTCGAATCCCGTAGGGTCCATACCGGGGGTATGGGAAAGCTTTAAGCTCAGGGTGGAAACATCCGGGGATGTACAGTTGCAGCTGCTGTACACATCCTCAGTCGGGCGTATGAAGGTTTTACGCTCCTACTACGTTCAACTGCCATGCGAACAGGTCCAAGTACAATTCAATGGGATAAAGGACTCGGAGGAGAGGCTCAGGGCCTTCGCTTCGGACATGGTGCTTGCAGTAAATGCGCCAAACTGCAGCCCAGACCTCAGCGATGCAGTGAGGCACGCCGTGGCAACAGAGCAGGCAGGCGGACTCAGGAGTATGTTGCGAAGACGCAAGAAATTTGGGTTTAGCGATGTGGTGTAATATATGAACAAGGATAAACGAGGAGAGCGCGGCGGCTGGAACAACAAGCCCAGGCATCGCACTCCAGAACCTCTAGTACAGCCCATGATAGACATGGGCCATGAGGCAGAGCAGTTGCATCTCGCATCAGTTGCGCTACAGAACATGATAGAGTTCGTGCCGGTCCCGCCTGGCAAGACCAGCCGGCTTGGCGACGTAACAGTGGTGCAGACCGCGAGCAACGAGGCAATAGCCGCAGTGATAAATTCCGAGGGTTTCAAGGTATCGCTGGAACGGTGCATAAACACGCTGCAGGCATGGATTGACATGGATGTCAAGGCCATAAGGAATATGCTCATGCCCCATTGGGAGCGGGTGACCAAGGGCGATCCGCAAATGATGGATGAGAAGCAGAAGAAGTATGAATATAAGGTAGGGTTGGTCACTAAGATGCTCAGCGACCTAAAGGAGCTCCGTGAGATTTCAACGGATCCAGAGGTTCTTTCCGTCCACGATAAGACAATAGACCTTCTTTCCCGCACAACGGAACTAGGCTTCAACCTCGGCTACATGATGATGTGGCTGTCTTCGCTTGGCCAGGAAATAAACAGCGCTGCAGATGCAGCACGGCTGCGCAAGGGCTGACGCACCGGTGGGAACCAGTGTACCAAAGCAGCCGCCGCCATGCCCGCAAACCGCAGGATCTACATATAGCGCTCAAGGGTGAATCTCTTTCTGCAAAGCTTGAACTCACACCGCACGGCATGGTGCTGTACGGAAATGTGGGTGTTGGCGGAAATACGACAGGCTTCAGGATAGCGACTTCGGAATCCTGCGGCACTGATATGAGCGCCAACGCGCAAAAGTCATGCGTGTTCTCCACGGCGTACGAGCACAACCCGGTGGTGCAGGAAAAGATAGACGCGATAGCAAAGGATCCGGCGAACGGCATCTCACTTCTGATTGGGATACTGTACACTGTCACATTGCGCATGGCAATCAGGCCCACCGCTATTAGCGATGCCCAGCTGTACTCGGCCCTTGACGCGAGGACGGACTCCTTCCGGCTGCTCGCCACAATCGCGGCCATAAGAGGGGAGGTGAAGCACTGCGCATTCGCAGGCAGCAGGGTATCGGCGCCGCTGCACAGCACCGTTAGCCGGCGCGGCAAGGCCCCCAGCGACGGCGTAATGGGCGATACCATCTCGCTGTACAATTCCGCTCTGGACACGTCCGGCAGGCTAAAGGAGATGCGCAATTTCGATGATATGCTCGGGGCATGGATTGATGGCAAGAACGCAGATCAATCCAGGTATGACGCCATGGCAGCTGCAGTGTCGAACCGGAACCTGGCGCGCTCAATATCAAGGTCCATAGCCAAGACTGAGAAATTTCTTTCAAATGGCTACGCCGCGATAGCTGCATCAGTGCAGTCGCACTGGATCACGTCCCTCGGTGTGGGTCAAAACGCGGCGTCAGCTTCGTATGGGATCGTAAAGGATGCGGTCGCGAACACCGGCAGGATGCTGGGGGGACCTGAGGGCGCTCGAGGGCAGCATAGCCAAATATCCGAAGCTCCGGCACTCCGTCGCGGCAGGTAAAAACGATGTCGCGGAGGATGTGCTCATAAACATATATAAAGCAGCGAGCTCAATCTATAACTCGGTCGACAGGCTTGTGTTCCTGGACGTTGGTCCGGTGGCGCCATGAGGGCGCGATGGGCGAGGCGAAATCGCCTCATAAACAGGCGGCGTGCGGCGATATGATGGTAACAAAAGAGTCAAACCTGAAAAAGGAGGAGAGGGCTGCCTCATTCATGAAGACTGGATTCCTACACAGCACTGATGTGCTGGAGTGGGAGCTGAAGAAAGGCCTGAACCTGGTAGGCCCTCTCAAGACGTTTGCCGACATCCCAGAATCATGGGTCGATGGCGGTCCGTCCCCGTCCAGGCGTGCCGAGGTAGTCGAGTATATAACACGCTCTGACCTAGTCAAGAGACTAAACACCGTGGTGCTGTCTGGCGAGGCGTGGCTGCGCTACAGCCCCGAAGAGATAAAGAACTTCCTGCCATGGTACTGGAAAAACTACTGGGGGTCTGACTTCGGATACACAGGCAACACGCCCGGCTTTGTTTACGTGGCAGTGGCTTCGCTAAGAGCAACGATATCCGCGTTCAACGAGATAGCGAAGGATGCCGACTACCTCTCCAAGAATCCCTTTGCAAGCGACTTCACGGATCGGGTCGAGAGCATGCTCAAATCCATAAAGAACGTAGAGGGGCTAGCACCAAACCTCGGCAGGGCGCTGATAATGATGTCAGTAGGCCCAGAGCTTGCAAAGACTGCGGCACAGTGACGCCCGCATACCGAACGGTACCACGCGTCTTTATATAGTTTACTTTGGCAAGTGGTAGTGTATAGGTGCAGCGCAATGGCCACAGACCAGGCAGAGGGGCGCAGGCATCCCACCGGCTACGAATACCTTTTCATGGCCCTTTCCGGGATGCTGGCCACTGATATAGGCTCCATAGGCAGCTACCTCGCCGCCACCACTACCAACAACGATCTCCGCAGCGAGATCGCAGTAACTGCAAGGCAGGCACTTAGAAAGCAGACATCCATGGCCAGCATATTCGAGCTGTCAGCCAGGTGGCTCAACAAGTTCATAGAGTCAGAGGATCTCGAGAAGGTCGGCGACGCCGAGAGGATAATGCTCACCGGCATGCTCACCGAGACATATGCCACGGCGAAGATACTGCTGATACTCATGAAGAGCGGGATGAACCAGCAGAAGATGGCCGAGGTGTTCGAGGATTTTGCGAAATTCGAGGGCGCGGGCGGGGTGATTGAGCCAAGGGCCATAGCCGGACAGTCAATAGAGATGCTGCCTGAGTATCTTTCTCTGCTTGCAAAGGAGTTCGAGAAGCTCTACGTGAAATAGCGCTACTTGCCCTCGCTGCTTTCCTCTGCGATCAGTTCCGCGAGTGTCTTGAGCCTCTCGGGTTTTTCAGCCACTGGCGCAAGATACATGGACGATGCCGCACCAATGCCTGCGTAATCTGCTGACTCCTTAATGCCTCCGGCCAGCGCCGCGAGCAGGGATCTGCCCACCGTGACCCTCCCGAAGGTGTCTGCCGCGCCTACCATGAACAACGAGTTCCTGACGTCGGTAATGTCGGTCTCGGACTTCTCAGCAGGCTTTTTCACAACAGCCTTCTTCTCGTTCTCAACCATGCGCATCACCCCCTTGCCCTTGCTAATATATCCCCATTGAATATATTTATACCTAACCTTGTCCGCCGCCCTCCGCAGCGGTACCCACCCCCTGCCTCTCCGCGTTGAACCCGTATTCAGATATCTTGGCTATGCTGTCGGTTATCTCCATAAGCAGGTGCCTGTGCAGTTTGTCGGCCCTCTCCCTGCCGATTCTACTTACGGCTGCAGCCCTCAGCCCCGCCACCTCCTCTATCGCCCTTTCGTCCCCGTCAAATGCGGCGAAGCACCTGCCAAACTGTCTGTGCAGCGTGTCCACTAGGCCCCTGCTCCTCACTAGTGGTGTAGTGCTGAGCACGTCTATGTTGTCGGACACCAGTTCTAGCATGGTCAGCATTCCCAGGTACCTGGCATACTCCCTGGGCTGTATCATGTTCACGTACCTGATGCCAAGCATGTAGAACCTATTCACCCTCTTCTCTATCTTCCCGACAGTTCGCGGATCGCCCTCCTCAATCTCCTTGAACTCCTGGTCTATGAGGAACCGTATCCTCGATACGACCTTGCCTATGTCTATCTCCTTTATGTTGGTGAAGTCCTCTATGACAAGGTCCGTGTTGGACTGGCTGGTCACCTCAAAGCCTATGCATTCGTCGTTGAGCTTCCTCTCCACGGAGTCCAGCTGCGCTTGGGTGAGCCCCTCCTTTGAATACAGCCGCAGCTTGCGCGTGCCGTACATGTAGTGCAGCCCCACCCACCTGCCAAGCAGTTCAGGGTTCAGCCCCCTGCTGATGCCCCTCTCCACATCCCTAATCCTCGTCTCCTCTGGTGACATCACAAGCTCCCCCCTGTTACCCTCGGTGACATTGATTGCGCTGGACGGCCCAAGGCCGTGCTTGTCTGCCCATTTTTTCGGCACTATGATGGCAAGGCTGCTTGCGCCGAACTTGAAGATATGCTTTTCCATATACATATATTGTATATCACCAATATATATACTTTATCCATATTGCATATATACATCCGCCATCAATATTCCGTATCGGTACTTCCATGGCAGGAGATAGCGAGGTTCACACTGCACCCGGGCGGAGCGGTGATATGGATAACATACTCCTGCTTACCGACAGCTACAAGGTTACACACTGGAGACAGTACCCGCCCGGCACCGAAAAGGTCTACTCGTACTTTGAGTCACGCGGTGGCAAGTACCCAGAGGTCCTTTTCTTCGGGCTGCAGTACATGCTAAAGAAGCACCTTGAGGGTGTGGTAGTTACCCAGGAGACGATAGACACCGCGGAAATGATAGTGGAGAAGCACCTAGGCAACAAATCCCTCTTCAACAGGGAGGGGTGGGAGTACATACTACGGGAGCATGGCGGCAGACTGCCAATCAGCATAAAGGCGGTCCCGGAGGGGTCGGTGGTCCCTACGCACAACGTCCTGATGACAATAGAGAACACGGACCCTAAGTGCTTCTGGCTTACGAACTACCTCGAGACGCTGCTGGTGCAGGTGTGGTATCCCACAACCGTGGCCACACTGTCGATGAACATGAAGAGGCAGATTATGGACTACCTGGACAGGACCGGGGATCCCGGTCTTGTGGATTTCAAGCTCCACGACTTCGGCTTCAGGGGCGTATCTTCAGTGGAATCTGCAGCTATAGGGGGCGCGGCGCACCTAGTAAGCTTCATGGGTACTGATACGATTGTGGGCCTGCTTCTGCTCAGGCAGTACTACGGCGCGGACATGGCCGGGTTCTCCATACCTGCCGCTGAGCATTCCACCATAACCTCATGGGGGCGCCAGGGGGAGGCGTTGGCCATGGAGAACATGCTCAAGCAGTTCCCAAAGGGCGCTGTAGCAGTCGTATCGGATTCCTACGACATATTCAAGGCATGCGGCGAGATATGGGGCGACAAGCTCAAGGAAAAAGTGGCAGGTCGCGATGGCACAGTGGTGGTGCGTCCAGACTCCGGCAACCCTGAGAAGGTCGTGGTAGAGGTGCTGAACATACTGGGGGCCAAGTTCGGTACAAGCAGGAACGACAAGGGGTACTTGGTGCTGCCATCCCAGATACGCGTGATACAGGGCGACGGAGTGGATTACGAGTCAGCCGAAAGGGTAATGTCTGCGCTTGAGGCTGCTGGTTGGTCTGCGGACAACGTAGCGTTCGGAATGGGCGGCGCATTGCTGCAGAAGCTCCACAGGGACACCCAGAAATTCGCGTTCAAGTGCTCAAGCGTCACCGTGGACGGGCAGGAGCGAGACGTGTTCAAGCAACCCGTCACAGACCCTGGAAAGAACTCCAAGGCGGGCCGGCTCAAGCTCGTGCTCAGGACGGATGGGTCATTTGAAACTGTCTCCATGTCACACGATGGGGCAGACCAGCTGGTCGAGGTGTTTCGCTATGGCAAAATCCTGCAAGAATACTCCCTCGATGAGATACGCAGCCGAGCTAACGGTTTTTTATCCGAAAGGCGGAAGGCTGAGGCGCTGCTCAGGTCGCGGCAGGCGCCTCCGGAAAGGGTGCTGTCGCGCCAGACTGAACATGCATGACGATTAAAATGGGTGATTCAATGCCTATTGAGGAACTTGGGATAGAACACGTCGACAAAAAGCACAGGCACGGCAGGCCTTTCATAACGTTCACGCTGTGGCTTGCAGCAAACCTGACCATAGCTGACTATGCTCTTGGGACAATACTTTACGGCCTGCCTCTGAACTACATAGTCCTGGCCGTCCTGGTCGGCAACATACTAGGCGGCCTGCTTCTGGGGCTGATGGCCGCAATGGGGCCGAAGTTCGGCTACCCCCAGATGATGATATCAAGGGCGTATTTCGGCAGGAAGGGAAATGCGCCATTTGCAGTGGCTAACTGGATAAGCACTGTAGGATGGTTCACCGTAAACATAGTCCTCGGGGGATATGCGCTCCAGCTTGCGCTCGGCCTGCCTTTCTATGCCGGGGCGCTCATTCTCGTCCTTGTGCAGTCAATCCTTGCGGTCTACGGTCACGACATGATACACAAGTTCGAGATCTTGATGGCTGCCGCGCTGTGTTTGATGTTCATTGCGGTGGGCATACTTGCATATGAAGGCGCACTTGGCAACCTCGGTGCATACCAGGCCTCATCTTCGCCAACCGCCTCCATGTTTGCCCTTGTGGTGGCCGCCGTATTCTCCTACCTCATGAGCTGGTCCCCATACGCCAGCGATTACTCCAGGTACCTCCCAGAGGGCACAAGTCCGCTGAGGATAGCGCTGTACGCCATGGCCGCGGGCGCCATAGCATGCACGGGCGTGGAGCTCATAGGCACCCTGGTGTACATAAGCGTAGGCTCCTCTGCGATAAACCCCATAGCGGCGCTGGCGCAGGCAGCCGGACCATACTCCATGCTGGCCCTTGGCGCCATAATACTAGGGTCCATAACTGCCAATTCCCTCAACCTATATACCAACTCCCTGTCTGCGCAGATAGTGTACGGGAGAATTAAGAGATGGCATGCGGTGGCCGCGGCAGGGGCGGTTGGCTTCGCGCTTGCGCTGCTCGGCGCTGGCGACTTCGCGCTGTTCTACCAGAACTTCTTGCTTACGCTGGACTATTGGATAACCCCGTGGATAGGGATAATGGTCGGTGCGTTCTTTGTCAATCACATAACCCGCGGAGTGGAAAGAAACAGGGACGTGTTGTGGGGCCCGATAGCCTCCTATGTAATTGGCCTGGCAGTATCGGTGCCTTTCATGAACCTGACTTCGTACGGGATCCAGTACGAAGGTGCGCTGGCAACCATGCTCGGTGGTGCGGATGTGAGCTATTTCGTCTCGTTCGCGGTCGCGCTCGCGTCGTACTTGGTATTTACCAGGGCAGGGACGGCAGTCGGCATCATGCGCGATGACGTTATATCGGAGAGCGAGACGGCCGATGCGGTGCCATGATTTTCGCCAATCGGGCGTGCCTGTGGACTGCCTACCTAAAGGTGGCTAGGAAAAAAGAAACTTGAAAAAGAAGATCAAGCTTAAGGTATAAAAATAAAAATGCCGGTATCGCTACCGGCTGCGGCGGCTTATAGCGGCTTTTTCACCAGGACCCTGACGTTCGCAGTTACCTTCCTAATGTTAACGTCCGCACCGGTTACTGCTTCAGTTATGCTGTTGACTGCAGCAATAGACCTGTCTATTGTGGCCGCAATGGCTGCCACGTCGGCTTGCTCCAGCCTGTAGTTTACTCTTATGCCCCTGCCTGTATATGTCCTGGGTTCGCCATCCATTGCATCAATCTTGCGCTTCTCCAGCTGGCCCTTCGCCCTACTCAAGGCATCAAGCATTATGCCTTTTATCTCGGGACCAGTGACTCCGGCCGCTTCCAACGAGCGCGAAAGCTTGTTTACTGACTTGCACGCCTCGTCTCCCGGAACGGAATGCACCCTCACTGTAGTCATTGTGCTGCCATCTTCGTTCTTGAGCGTCAGTTTCACGTGACCCCTGGTATCGTACTTGCTGCGTACATACACCTTCATGTCGAACTGCACGGGGGAGTCGGGTGTGCTTGTGAATGTCATCTTTGCAGGTATCCTGTGGTAATACTTAAGCACATAAGCTTCAGGGCCGCACCGCGCCGCCATCTCCGGGCTCGGTACTGTCTTAGACCGCTCGGCGAGTTTCTCCGTATCGTCGCCCCTTCCTACCTTTACTATCGTAGTAGGGTGTGCCCCGCCCTCATTGCACTGGCGCATCTGGTCAATCGTAGCCCCAGCCAATATGTCCTTTACCTTAACTTTGTACTCATGTCTGTGTGGTGTAGTTACCATTCATTCACCGTTAAGTAGCGGTAGCTATCAACTCTCTATAATATTTAAAGATATCTATTAGCCTCATCTGCGTTACGAGTTTTGTGTGCGTCCACAAGCAGTCTCGAAATCGTAAAATCTTACGGGCAATATGTGCCTTTTCGCTCATTTTAAATATCACAAAACTGCTCTTCCTATAACAGACGTGTTGAGTATGAAAAGCGAGAAGGAAGTTGCCCATGCACCACAGCTGCAGGACGATGATGTAGGGACGCGTACGCTCAAGGGGTATCTTAGGACTGCGGCAGAGTACACCGTGAAGGCCGCAGCGTTTTTTGTACCCTCTTCACTGCTTGCGCTTGGATGGTTAGCCATAACAAAGACAAACGATGCACTGAACCAATGGCTGCCCCAGAACAACATTACCATAACACAGGGAAATTCACATAACGTAGACAACGGCACATGTAGCATAACATACCAGGGCCAGAACAACTTCGAACTGCTCCAACAGAATGCCGGTGACGGCAACACCCCCCTAAAGTCGCTCTTCAGTACAGTGTCTGGCGGATGGTTCAGCTCTACAGGCACAAACAACCCGTGCAATGACGGGATAAGAGTGCATGTCGACAGCATATCAAACGGTGTGGCGGTGGTAACGCCGTATCTGCAGAACACCAACCTTGCGACAGAATGGGGTCTTGCAGCCGCAGGCGCAATCGCAGGAGGCGCATTGGCGCTTACGTTCCTTTTGCGCAGGATATTCAGGGATGAAGACAACAAGCACTGGGAGAGGCAGAAGCTGAAGGAAAAGCACGAGAAGAACCGGGCCAAGGAGGAGATGGCAGATGCGCATTCTTGGCCAGAAAATGGTTGAATCTTTATGGTCATGCCAATCACGTCGAGCAGGGAAATGCGCATGAAGGACGCGGCAAGCATCGCCGCAGCCGCGGCAAGAATAGAGGCATACTCGGCAAGCATGGGCTATGCATACCAATTCCCTCCGCTTAAGCTCAGGACTGAAAGGAGCCTTGTAAGGGAAGATCCACGCTACAAGACCAAGGCCGGCTTCTGGCGCGATGGCGCAATAACTGTGAAGATAGGCAATGTGAGGGGGGAGCTCGTCCAGGATGGTATTGTTGCAATACTTGACATGAACAACATCGAAGCGGAGAAGGTTAACTTCGCTCTTGAAATGTCCCGAAAGCGCTTCAGCGATAGGCTGCTCGCACATGAGTACGCACACGCACTACAGCACATGTACGCCGTTGAGTACGGTCAGCATGGTGCAGAACAGGCACCTCCTGCCGCCAGCGGCAGAAATGGCGCCAAAAAGTCCACCAAGTTGTTCAACAGCTGGGCTTCTGAGGGATGCGCTATGCTTTTTGCCGCATCCTATGTAACAAGAACCGGATGGGATACGGTTCGCCGCAAATCCGAAATAGAGGATTCCCTTATAACTGACTACGCTTTTCACAAGAAAAACAGAGGCGTGGAAGCGATGAAGGCAGTCATAGCGGTCTTCGAGATGGCAGATCCAAACATGTCCGTAATCGAAGACATACGCCAGCGTGCGTATTTGCGCAACGGCGGCGTGAAAGGCGACAGGAAGCACGCGATAGGCGGCATGCTTGCACTTGCAGTTCTCGCGCACAACGGGTTTGATCCGGCTCGATCCATACGTGACATGCTAAATAGGCCCAAAATCGCGGAAATAATACGGCAGGATATGGCTGCGATAAGGACTGCAGCGTCAATAGTGCGGGGAATATTTGAGGAATCATCGGTTCATGTCGCCGCTCCTTCTGGCGAGGAAAAGCATGCAGACGGCAAGGGCGGCGGAATAGCTGCCTGGGTATCGTCAGCAATCCTCGGCAAATAAGTGCGGACTCCTTTGCAACACGCAAAACCTAAGATGCGGCACCAGTGCATTGAGCAGGCACATGTTTGCTAGAGATGCTAGTAATTTCAATTTCAGGTCCTAAGACCGACAGGACGGATGCTTCCCGACGCACCTTCGGCTGCTTCCTGCACATTTGCGGCGCCTACCGATGCTTCCCTAGCTTTCTTTGTGCCAAGTACATAGGCTTCCACCTCATACCCGTATCTTTCTGTGTCTGCAAGGTCCTGCGAGCCCAGGTCCGAATATACGCTAGTGCATTGCGCCCTGCTTACTTTCACTTCAATGTTCTCTTTCTTGAAGCCGTACGCATCAAGTGTTTTTATTGCTTCCGGACTCTTTATGAAGCGTGTAGGTACTATTAGTTCCCTGCCGGAGCGTGCGGCAAGTTCTACCAATGCATTTATCCACCCGCCGCCAGGGTTGAACAGGTCATAGGTGGTGTTCTCGTAGAATTTGGAGTTCACCATCAAGCCCTTGTCGGTCTCGAAGAGGGATACTCTGCCTATCACTCTTTCCTCGTCGTCGCCCTCCGAGGCGAAAATCACAATGTTGTTTGCATCTACGGTCCTCGCTACTGCACCGTAATTGTTCGACCCGTTCACTATGTCCAGGCAGGATTCAAAACCCACACCCATCTGTATCCTCTTCATTGGATCCTGCGGCACGGCGAACTCTATCCTGTGCGCCTCACCGGCCAACTGCATCTGCCCCACGAAGCTCTTCAGTGCGTTGGCGTCGTTGGTTATGCCATCCACTACCCTTTTGGCATCTTTCGTCAGTTTCCCCTCCGCTGCCATTTCCCTGAGCTTCTTGGCTACTGCCTCTGCAGTCTCGGAGATGGAACCGCCCCCGTCCACCCCGAGCGCGCTTATGTCTCCTATGCCCAGCCTCGCAAGCTCCTCCTTTATGCCCTGGAATATCTGTTCGCTTCTCTCTGCCCATTTCCTAGAGAGTTTCTGCGCCGCCACCGAGTCATACGACACATGGAAGGTCTGCATCGCATCAACGTCCGTGCCCCTTGCCATCATCTCAGCAATTACACTTGTGTTCCCATTCAGGCCCATAAGCCACTTTTGGGTCTTCTCCGGTCCATCGGTGTAGTATTTCGCAAGCATGTCCCTCATCACACCCCTGTTAGCCTCAAGTCGAGTGTATCCCTCTATTGCAGGTTTCATCATGTCTGGCACCTCGTATGCGGCTTTTGGGTTGTCCTCGTCAAGTATCCTTGCCAGTATGTGCCTGTGTACCGACAGCGCGTCCATCAAGGCCTCGTACCTCGAGCGCTCCACTGTCCTGCTAAGGTCTGACATGAACAAACTCTCGTACTTCTCCCTTATTACCGCGTCCTTGCCCTTCTTGACCTGCTGCTTCTCTACCTTCACGGTCTGTATGTTTGGTTCCTCTGTTCCCAAATACTCCCGCAACAGATCCATAACCTTATCTTTTGAGAGCGCGGCTTTGAACTCCGGATGCCCTGCGGCATATCCAACATGCCTGTCCACATACTCCATTATCTCAGGGTATCTATTTCTCAATTCATCGTCGCTCAAATCCCTCCTGTAAAACACGCCGCTCACTCTGTGGAATGCATCACTAGACAGATTCTGACTTATTGCGGCAAACTGCAGTAGCTTGTCCAAGGCTTCCATTCTCTGTTCCGCAGTAAAGCCCAGACTTGGCATTTTGGCGCTGACAAAATCCAAGGCAACGGCAAGTCCATCTATGCTCAAATTGCCCGCGCCATTCTTCACGCTCCTGTAATGCTTGGTTATCCTGGCTTTGTTCCCCTTCCTCACCATGTAGACAGTTTCGTTCTCCGCATCTACGCCGGCCTGATGCAGCATGCCGTAGTATTTGAACAGCTCCAGCGCTCTGTCGTCGAGCAGCTTAATGCGCTCGCCCTCCTTGCGGAGCAGCCCGTTGACGAACTGCAGAACCTTTTTGTCATCTATGAGCGTTGACACCAACTCTGCCGCCTCTGCAGACCTTGCGTGCCCGAGGTGGCGTAAGTAGTCCAACAGCGCCGGGTCAAGCAACTCGCTCCTGTTTTCCACGGCTGTGTACCTGGCCAGGTAAGCCTTTATCGTTTCCGCTCCCGCCCCTCCAAGCCTGCGTACTGCTCCAATAACTTCCTCGCTCGTTAGCGTGTCTACGTTACCTTTTTCCATGAGGGTCTCCAGATAGGCGAGTATGGCATCTCTTGCCCCCACCTGCCCTACCAGTGGCATGGCCGAAAGCGTCTTGTCTGATGTGAGGGTATCCCAATATTCAAGCTTGGGCATAGCAGTGAAATACAGGTCAGCGTATTCCCCCAGTGCCCTCGCGGAATCCATTATCTTTCCATTTGCCATCATCTCCGTCTTCTTCATTTTTGCCGCAGCATCGAAGTACTTTCTTGCTCCATTTGTCCCCAGCGACTTTATGAAGTCGCTGTTTCCTAAGACGGCAGGGTTGGTTAATCTGGCCCACGCATATGTGTTGGTTACACCGTCATCGTTCGTTGTGGCGTCCTTGAGGGCGTTGAAGTACTCAGCTGCAATGTTCCCTCCTATCGAAAGGGCAAAATCCAGCACCTTCTTTCCGATGATCTTAGGGGTCTCCTTAGTTGTATGGTTTGCGTACGTAATTAGCCTGAGGAACGCTTCCGCGCCACGCGGTCCTATCTCATTCATGAATCCTGAGGTACCCATCACCCCTCCTTCAACCAGCACGAACTTCATCACCGCATCCTTGTTGGTTTTGGCATAGTATCTCATGTGATATTCGTGCTCCTCTCTGAGCAATGTGGCGTATATACTGGCAATCTCTGGTTTAAGGGAAGAGAAGAAGGCAGCGAACTCCGGGCTCAGGATAGTCTCTGGCGATTTGGTCTTAGCCAGCACGCCAAGGTATTGGGTCGCAGACTCTGGTGTCATGTGCTCTGTGATCATTGCAAGAACCGGAGCACTCAGCAGCGCAGAGCGGTTGCGCATTCCCGCGACCTTGAGGTACCTGCCCAGTACCTCGTCACCCATCCCTGAGAGCTTGGATAGCGAAGCCATAGTGGTGCTATCCAAAAGCACGTCTGAGCCATTTGCGGCTATTATGTCATCCAAGTACTGGAGCCTGTTTGCGGTGCTTAGTGAAAGTATGAACGACCTTGCATCTTCGCCAGATAGTTTCTGCAGTTGGGCAGTTTTTATCACCGCATCAAGGTATCTGTCGCCCACCTCCGGTTCAAGGCGGTTTATAAATCCTGCAGCACTTGCCAAAGACGCATCCATAACCGTCGACAGCGCCGCACCGTCCGATACTGCGTCTAGTATCTTCATCCTTACCTGGTGTTGTTCTATAGATGAGATAAGCGAAAGGAAGCCGCTACCTTTCAGTGTGTCGGATGCGCCCCCCCTGCACACTGCAGAGACAATCGCCTTGGTGTATGCCGCCACGGCGCCATTCGCCACTCCATTGTCAAGGCCTGCGACAGTCCTTAGTGCATTTGTTAGGCTACTATCATCCAGCAGCCTCATCATGCCCTTAGCGTTGAGCGTTTCAACACAGTCCCCGAACGCCTCCCCGAGCGCATATGCAAGCTCCCTTACTGCAGGGGCAAGGAGAATGTCCTGATTTGACTTGGCCTTGAGTGCAGTGAACAGCTTCGCGGCGCCATGCGGTCCGACAGACCCAAAGAACCCCGCATTGCTTAATACGGCGTCGCTTGTCAAGATGTTAAAGTCTCCTATGTTGGATATGGTGGCGAAGTAGGATGCGGCGTTAGCTCCGCCCACCGCCTTTGCGAACTCGATCACCCTATCCGATGTCAGCGACCCATCACCGCCGACCCTTGAGACTGCGTAGAGGTATTCCTTTCTGTTCTCTGCGCTGCCTAGCCATCCTATGAAATCCTGCATTCTCCGGTCAGTAAGCGCTCCAATGTCCTTGGTGTCTGCTATGCTCTTGAGCAGTAATCCCGCAGTTTCACTGCCTACACTGGCCACCGTCCCGAGCGCCGACCCTCCAGACGTCAATGCATCCACCCGGTTTGTCGCAAGTATGGCACGGAAATACCATTCCGACCTGGCCCCTAGCCTGCATATTAACTCAGCTTGGTCCATTACCCTCCTTTCCAGCAATGTGCCAGGCATCGCGGCATCGTGTAGCACCTCTAGGTACTTCATGGCCGCCTCACCTTTTGTACCGCCGTGCGTGCCGCCCATCTTGTAGTCGTCAGGCGTCGCGGCGTTTAGTTTCTTGAGGAAGCCAAGCATCGTGTCGCTCGTCATCGCCGCAACATTGCCCGTGCTAGCTACAGTTCTGAAATACTGTCCTATGGTTCTCTGATACATGCCATCGTACGCGAACGCTATTACCTTCTCCCCCGTAAGTGCCTTTGCGCCCCTAGTGGCGATTATAGCGTCAAGGTAACTGCCGCGCTCCTCTCCCAGGTCCCTTACAAATCCCAAAGTCGCCTTGTCCAGCAGCCCTTCAGCGCAACCTTCAATCTTGAGCGCAGTGTAAATCTTACCTATCGTGTCTTCCTGTCTACGCATCGTGTATAGCACTCCGTGTATCCTGCGCCACGCATCATGTAAGGACTCTTTCCCTTGGCGCGATTGCGCCTTTATGTAAGAGAATATCACATCGGCAGTCTCATTGTCGCAGTCAAGTTTCTGCCTTATCCTCCGGGGTCCTACATGGTCTATTATGTTCCACTCTGGCATTGCTACCCACTTGCCCGTTATGGTACTCAAATTGGCCAGATATTTATGCATAGTAGAAATGCCCGTTTTCGATGCAAATCATTGCGATTTTGATAAAAATAGAAATTGCACAGAGTCTGGCAACCACCCAAGTCCTGCAGTCCGCGGGTCATGGCTCTGCGGGTGGTTATGGCGTATTGTAGCACCGCCTGATGGCAAGGTATTTATATCTTGTCCAGCTTATGTTATGTTTGGTGCCATTTATGTACTGCGGGAGCTTCTAAGGGCTCGTATCTCGGAAAGCTGTTTTTAAGCTTGATGAAAAGTACGTATCCTAGGATGCTCCATTGCTGTCATCTATTGCATTAATGAGATCGCATGTTTTGCGATTGATGTGAGGAGTGGAAGAAAATCTAACCACACTTTTTAAGCCACCTAGTGGATGGCTTGGCTGTAGTAGCGAGTAAGGGCGTGGCAAGCTGCGATAAGCCTTGGGTAGCCGCAGGTCAGGCTTTGAACCAAGGATTCCCGAATTATGCATAGCAATATGCAAGCGCACGCGGGGAACTGAAATATCTTAGTACCCGCAGGAGAAGAAATCTAATGAGATTCGGCTAGTAACGCGAGTGAAAACCGATCAGGGCAAACTGAATCCGCACCGGCAACGAGTGCGGAGATGTGGTGTAGCGATATCCATCCAGAACATGAGCCGAAGGCGTTGGAAAGCGCCGTCATAGAGAGTGACAGCCTCGTAGGCAAAGTGTTTTGGAGGTAGCTGCAATGAGTAGCACTGGCTGAGTACCCAGTGTGAATACGGGGGCACATAACTCCAACCCTAAATATTGGCTACAGACCGATAGTGAACAAGTAGCGCGAGCGAAAGCTGAAAAGGACCCACACGCGTGGGTGTGAAATCAGATCTGAAACTAGGTGGTTAAACGCAGGTAGGGCGGGAAAGGAATGCAGCGCGGGGAAGCGGGACTTCGAGAGGAGTTAGCGATCCGCGTGAAACACCGTTCTATCATTCTTCTTGAAGCAAGAGCCAGGGAGTGAATCTTAGTGGCGAGCCGAAAGGCGTAGCGAAAGCGAGAGCTCGCAGCATGCGAGGAGCAAGGTATGAAAATGCCCAAGTCACTATTATTCGACCCGAAGCCGCTGTGATCTACTCGTGACCAGGACGAAGGTTGGCCAAAGCCAGCTGGAGGTCCGCAACCTGTCATGGCATGTCCTGTTGGGTGAGTTACGAGTAGCGGCGATATACCATTCGAACGCGGCAATAGCGGGTCCCATCTGAAGTATCTTTAGGATAGCTCTGTGCGAGCTTGTACGTACGGTAGAGCGACCGATTGTTGTGGACGGGTCCGGAAGGGCCCACTCAACTGTCAAACTCCGAATGTACGTACTGCGTAGACCACAGGAGTCGGGGTATTTGGGTAAGCTAGATATCCGAGACGGCAAAGACCGTGACCGGGGTTAAGGTCCCCAAATCCTAGTTAAGTGTAACAAAGGCAGGAGACTTCTTAGACAGCTGGGAGGTAGGCTCAGAAGCAGCCATCCTTTAAAAAACGCGTCATAGCGTACCAGTCGAGGAGTTTCTTTCCGAAAACATACGGGGCTAAACTAGGTACCGAGACCTCGGAGATTTAAAAAATCTGGTAAGATGGCGTGCAGTGCGCCACGAAGTATGTCTGAGAGGACGTATGGAGCGTGCTGCAGTGAAAATCCTGGTGTTAGTATACAGCATACATGGGTGAGAATCCCATGCACCGAAAGCACACGGGTTTCTTCGCGACGCTCGTCAGCGGAGAGTTAGGCGATCCTAAGGGGTAGGCTAATCACCTTATCCCAAAAGGGAAGCAGGTTAATATTCCTGCCCGTGACATGTAGGCGCGGCGACGCAAGACAGATTTCTGACATTTGGGGATAGTTCCGCAAGAAGGTGCAAAGGGCTGCAGAGTCTCGTTATGAGGAGAAGCAGCTAAATGAACCGTTGGAATGACTCCTTGAGTCCGTGAAAAGGAAATCTGTAACGATCATGTCACTCCGTACCTAGATCCAGTACAGGTGCTGCAGGCTGAATAAGCCAAGGTGTGGTGGCGTAACCATTGTTAGGGAATTCGGCAAGTTGGTGGCGTAAGATATCGATAAGCCATGTCTGCGTATTGTATGCGCAGATAGCATTAACCAGGGGGCGGCAACTGTTTATCACAAACACAACTCACTGCGAAGCCGTAAGGCTTAATACGGTGGGTGACGCCTGCTCACCGCCAGTAAGCGAAGACCTGTTTCAACAGGGGTAAGCCCTGGCAAAGAGCGGGAGTAACTCTGACTCTCTTGAGGTAGCGTAATACCTTGTCACTTAATTGGTGACTTGCATGAAGGGCGTAATGACTGTCCCAATGTCCCAACAATGGATCCAGTGAACTCACTTCGCGGTGAATATGCCGCGATCCCTCAGTGGGAAATGAAGTCTCCATGAAGCTTTACTATAGCCTGTATTTGTTGTGCGATGAAATATCCATAGCGTAATTGGGAGCGTCGAAATGTGCGCTACGGCGCACGTGGAGCGACAATGTAACACCAATGTTATTTTATCTCATAGCTAACCCGTAAGGGGACAGATGCAGGTGGATAGTTAGACTGGACGGTTGATTTCGATAAGGAAACGAAATTGACCAATGCTCAGCTTATTCGGGTTGGGAACCCGAAGGTAAGCATAAAGGCAAATGCTGGGCTGACTGTACTCTGAAAAGCGAAGGGTGCAGACACGAAAGTGGGGCTTAACGAACGTTGGAAGCTCTTTAAGTGGGGCTCCAAGCTGTCAAACAAGTTACTCTGGAGGTAATCGATTCGTCGCGGGTGAGAGTTCACATCGACCTCGCGGTTTGATACATCGATATGGGCTTGAGTTATCCTGGCCGCGCATCAACGGCCAAAGGTTGGGCTGTCCTCCCATTAAAAACTCACACGAGCTGCGTTCAGTCCGCCGTGAGGCAGGACGGTAATATCTACTGAGGGTGTTAGTGCCAGAAGATAAGTTCCCCATAATACGAGAGGAACAGGGGAACGGCGTCTCTAGTGTACCGGTTGTGTAAGCATTGCCGGGTAGCCACACGCCATAAGGATAAGACCTGAAAGCATCTAAGGTCGAAGCCTTACCTGAAACTAGGCACTTAGGCCGGTCGCAATATACGACTTTGATAGGACGGGTGCGTAAACAGAAAGCTCACGCGATCTGTGAACATTCCGTTACTAAAGGCTAACTGTGGTTTGATTTTCCACACTCCTTACAATTTCTTTTTTGCTTTCATCCATAGCATAGCGTGAGCTATGCCCGCCTACGTATGCCCTGTCAGGGCGCCAGGCCCCACAGCAATGCATAAATATATGGCTGTGCCCATAAGCCTATAGGTGTTTCGATGCCTGAACAGACGACAGAACACGGAAAAAGGGCTGACGGGCCCAAGGTAGCGCTCAAGAGCATGGTAAGGAGCGGGAAGGAACTAATTGACGCCCTGAAAAAGTACCTGAGGCGCGAGTAGCAGTAAAAGCGACCTGTGATTCAATGGAAAGAAAAACGTCAGACGGCATGCAGGATAGTAGCACAGGCGCACAGCAGCCAGTCCTCGGTAAAAAGTATTGCGTTTCAATCACATCCGTTGGCGGAAACGGTGACACCGTAGAGTTGTCCTTCGATAGGGTAAAATGGCCGAGATGGAATGCGTTCAAGGTTAGCGTGGATATGCGTGCAAATGAGGCCGTGTACCACAGTGTGGCAGTCGGAGATGTAAGGGTGCCCGTGAGCGCCGAAATCGTTGCACGAATGCGTAGCACCCCGTCCGCAGATGACATCGTCAAGGTACTTAGTGTAGTCTACGACGCCACGGTCAAAAAAGTGAATGTGCTTATTGAGGATTACGCCAAGCATCCAATGGTGGATGTCATGAACCGATCTGCCGATGGCCCTGTTATGGTTTTCTACTCGGATGTGCATAGGTTGAACGCGGTAATGGTTGACATTGAAGGCGCGATGCATAAAACCATGCTGCGCACATAGCATGCACGCCAATATGTGTAGGTGAACGGGTTGCAAGTGCATTTCGATGAGCCGTTCGACCCGCATGGCATTGTGATGGTGCTTGCATCTTCCGATACCGGGATGGACGAGCTGCTTAGGACAATATCTGGGCTTGCTGGAGGCGGTTCAGTCGTCCAGCTTTTTGATCCAGATGCCATAACTGGCCCCACGCACCTGCAGGGCGCATATGTAAATGCTATGGCCTCATTCAAGAACGGCACTAACATATCAAAGACCAGGGGGATGGAGATGCTGCTTTTCGCCAGCATGTCCACACAGATTGGCGATGCGGTGAAGCTGGCCGGTGCAAAGACCAACAAGCTATTTGTGGTATTCTCCGACTCCCCGCGTTCATATTCCACCGTCAAAAGGCTGCTGAAAGGCATCCGGCCCCTCAGCCGGTCTTCTGCACACCACGCCGAGGCATCAAGACGGTTGGGGCTGGTGGACGACGGCAACCTGGACAAGATGGTGCTGCAGAAAATGGCAATCTCCCGGATAAAGGAGCTCTAAGGATAGCGCTTTATAGTTGGCAGTCCATATGCATGCATGGAAATAAAGCATGAACGTTCAAGGTTCTACACGAAGACTACTCACGGAGACGCGGAATTGCTCTATCGCATCAGTGGCGGCGTGATGAGCATTTACCACACATTCGTACCCGACGCGGAGCGGGGCAAGGGCATTGCAGAGGATCTAGCCAGGACCGCATTCGAATTCGCGAAGGCTGAAGGGCTGAAGGTGCGTCCTGACTGCCCATACATTGTGCACTTCATCGAGGTTCACGAAGAAATGAAACAGTACGCAGTAGGCCCATAGCCTCGTCTGCGCATCAGCGTAAGAACCGTATGTCCTTTATCTCCACCACTGTCTGGTTGCTGAACACCCCTGTAGCCTGTGGCACAAAGAACAGGTTGTTACCGCGCAGGCCGGATGCCATTGTAGTATTTATTGCATATACCGTTGGCACGTTCGTAAGGTTTATGCGTGCAAGTACCACCCCTCCCCTCGTAAGTCCCGTGCTATTCTGTTCAATATAAAGGCTGGCAGGGCCGTAGCTGCTGAAGGCCTCAAAACTTATTGTCGTGTTTATGGTCTCAAGAGCGCTGCTCGTGAGTTTGGAGGCTATGTCTGTGCTGTTAACGAAAGGTGCGAACAGAACAATTTTCCCCTGGCTTACTGGCGTCCAGAACTGCTGGTACGTTCCATTTATGAGCTGGAACTGCAGCGGCACCCAGTCATAGTACATCGGATATGCAACATAGCCATCGAAAGGTTTTAGCAGTGCGATTGCGTTCTCGGTCTGGAACACGTCCGTTACGCTGTCACTGTAGAGCGGCTGCCCGAACAGGCTTATCAGATAGCTGTCAAGCCGCGAGAGGTCAGTGTAGTTGTAAGCTGCCTTGTTTACTACCACAATGGCGGTGTTGTAATTGAATAGGGATAGGAGCGTGACGTTCGTAGGACTTTGGTTGACCGGGGACGGGTACGACCCCACCCCTGTGGATTCCAGATTAGTGGCCGCAACGGCAAGCGGTATGTTGAGCAGTGTCAGCTCCTGGCTGGTATTCTCTCGCGTAACGTATCCGCCTACCATCGGTAATCTAGATTTCGACATATAGTACATCGACATGCCTTCATAAAGTGCCGGGAGCGGGCTATTCTGGTCAGGCACAGCAGGCAGGTTCAGCACCGAGTAGTTTGCCGACACCTTGCCGAGTTGATAGTAAACTGCGGGTACGTATACCTGCGTTGTAACTGCACCAACAAAAGCAGGGGACAGCGGCAGGCCCACACTCTCGAAGAGGAAGAGGGCGCAAGCGCAAACCAGAACAACCTTCCTGTCCCCAAGAACGCTACCCTGCCTGTGTGGCATATCCAGAAGATCCTTCATCCCTATTGCCGCAAGCATTGCCAAAGCGATTGTTACGAATACGTCAAACCGGCCCGGTTCCCTGACTATGTTGAGCACAGGTATGATGCTGTATGCTGAGTACAGCCCTGGGACAGTGGTTACGCTTCCCCCTACTATCAGGTTCGGCCCGAGGCACAACAGGAAGAATATGGCGCCTAAAACGAGCCATAGCCTTATCTGCCCGGTCTTAGCACGGCTCCTGTACACGCCCCAAGCGGCAAGTGCAAGGGCCACATATCCGAAGTATGCCGATCTTTCGGTCGGGTCTGGCCCCAGTACACTGCTGTAGACTGACGTTGCAAGGCCGTTGAACAGGCCGTTGTAGTAGCTTGGCAGGAAGAACGACAGGATATCGTCGCTCCATATCTGATTGTATTGCGGTGCGTTTAGGTTGTTCACAGTCTGCAGGGCGCCAGGCTGTGCCACTGCCTGGAGTATCGGTACGAAGCCCCACAATCCAAGTACAAACGCGAGCACGACGGCAAGCGCAATATACTCCCAGATTGCCAAGGAGAAGAACTGCTTTCTGGTATCCTTGTTTACGAAATACGCAATCAGGAGAAAGAGGAGGAACAGCGATGTCATTATGCCCAGCTCCATGCCTGCCATGAAAAACACAAGCACCATCGATACGCCAAGAAGAACTGCGCTCCTCATCCTGCCCTCTCCCCGCACTATGCGTATAATGAAGTAGGCCGCCAGCGGCACCCACTCAAGGTTTATCCACTCTATGTGGCTGTATGATTGGGCGACATGGAATGCGCTGAATGCGAAAACTACCCCTGCAAAGAATGCCGCGTACCTGTTGCCCACAATGTAGTCCGCGAGTGTGAACATCGCCAGTCCCGAAAGCACAAATCCCATCAGGAACATTACATTGTAGGCGAACGGCACGCTCACCAACTGGAAAGGCGCGGAAATTATTGCAAAGAGAGGGGACATTGTCTGGTACACCAAGTTTGAACCAACAGGCCAAAACAGCAGCGACGTCTGGTAGAAGCTCGTGTGCAGCGTGAATACTGCATAGTCCACCCACCATATGTCCCATAGGTTCTGGTATGTGTCGCCTCCCACGCCAGGGGCGACATTGGAAATATTCAGTATTATAGGATAAAATGCTACAAATGAGATTAGCAGGTAGGCTATTGCAGCCTTAACGTATCCCGCATCGAACGGCCCTATTTTGCCGTGCTTTTTGCCTACGGCAGCATCATGTGTTTGGTGTGTGTGGGCATGTTCGTGCGCCGCAGTATGGTGCTCCACCGGATGAACATGCTGCTTTGCTTCCGCAGCTTGGCCAGAATCAGCGCTTTCCTCCGCCATCCAACTTCCCCAAAACCATATGCCCATACATGCGGATGGGCAATACCTATTGCTTATTAGGATTTTTATACATTGTCATGCTGCAATACCACGACCCCAACCGTGTCTGATTGTGCTTTTGCATACATCTATGGCTTTAATAATTATGAGGATTCATCATATAAAGAAGGTCAGTTAGATGCGCACAGACTACTCCGATACAACCGTGATAGTGCCTACCCTGAACGAGGCCAGCAACATAGGCAGGCTGGTACTGCTGCTTACTGGAAGGTACAATGGAATAAGCGTGATAGTCGCAGACGACGGTTCAACCGATGGCACACGGAGCAAGGTTTTGGCAATTGCGTCCCATAATCATCGCGTCATGTTTCTGGATCGCAGTGGCATGGAGGTGCATGGGTTGGCCGTAAGCGTTCTTGACGCTGCCATGCACGTAAGGACGCCCAAGACGATTGTCATGGACGCCGATTTACAGCATCCTGTGGACAAGGTTGGCGAAATATCCGACAAACTAGGCAGTTACGACATAGTGGTCGCAGTGCGCACGTATGTGAAGGAGTGGGGCGCGGTGCGCAAGATAATTTCAAAGGGCATGGCGTATATAGCGTATGCGCTGTTCAAGTTGCGCGGCAGGAAAACATGCGATGACCTGATGTCCGGTTTTTTTGGAATACGCTCCAGCATGATGAAGCGCCTCGTGCGGACCAAAAGGCAAGGGTTTGTCGGGCAGGGCTATAAAATCCTGCTGGACATACTGCGCCTAGCCGGAAGGGAATGCAGGGTGGGGGAGGTCTACTACTCAACCTTCCACAGGAGGGAGCACGGAGAGTCAAAGCTGGGTTACAAGCACATAGTCTACACCTTAATGTCAACGCTAAAATGACTGGTAACATGGCGCGGAGCACTATTGTGAGGTTGGACGGTGCAGCCCTGGAGGCTGGCAGCAAGACCGCAAACACTGCCATATTCATACTTATTGCCAAGGCGGCCACATTGGTTTTTGCCGGCATTGGCATTGTGCTGATTGCCAGGATACTAGGGCCTACCGCATATGGAATATATGTGTTTGCCACGTCGGCAGCCGGCCTGCTTAGCATGTTCGGGGACTTCGGAATCGGCACCGCCGCAATAAAATTCGTATCAGAGCACATGAGCAAGAACAATGTCAAGACGAGCAGTGAGATAATCACCACAGGGTTCATCCTTGTCTTCCTGCTCTGCGGTGCAATAACACTGATTGCGTTCCTGCTGGCTACCCCACTGGCTGCCTACTTCCTGCATGATCCGACAGATGCATACGTCATACAGTGGGCGTCTTTTGTTATCGTGCTTGGCGCAGTATGGGGAACTTCGATATCCACCCTAGTTGGGCTAGGCCGCGGCAAGGAGTATGCGCTTCTGGCAATGTTGCAGTCCGGAACCCAGGCATGCATAGGCGTCCTCATGGCGCTGATGGGGTACGGGCCAGTCGCGCCCATAATAGGTGTGCTAGCCGGGTTCTTGTTAGGCACGCTCGTAGCGCTGCGCATCATCTCAAGGCAGCTCAAGATAGACCTCAACAGCATCCTGTTCTCAACAGCCAGGGCGGTGAAAGTGCTCAGGTTCTCGCTGCCAATAGCGATTTCAGGGAGCGTACGTACCATACCTGACAACTTCGCCCCAATACTGCTTGCGTTCTATTCCACGGCACAGGTTCTGGGTAACGTAGGCATAGCCATAAAGGTGCTCGGCATACTTGACCTCATAGTGGGCTCGATAGGCATGTCCCTGCTGCCGCTTTTCTCCAAAGAGATTGCCAGAAAAACCGCCAAGGGCAGGATAAGCGAATACTACAACTACTCTATTTACACATCCATCCTCCTGGCTACCCCCGTTAGCTTTTACCTCGTGGTGCTTGCAAAGCAGTTCTCCTTCGTTACGTTCGGGGGCACTTACGGATCTGCCCCCATTTACATAGCTCTGGCCAGCATAGGCGCGCTAATAAGCATAATATGGCTTTATGCGTACTCCCTGCTTGTTGCCGCAGGCAGCACAAGACAAATACTCAAATACAACACCATAGCGTCATTGATAATACTGGCACTGCTTTTTGCCCTTGTGCCCACATTAAATGGGCTTGGCCTTGCGTTTGCAATATTCATAGCCGAGCCGTTGGTAACGGATGTATTGTACATGGCCTGGGCATTCAGGTCCTTCAAGATACGCCCTGAGCTGTCAAGGATATCCCGCATAGTCGCATCAGGGGTCATAAGTGCGGGGTTCATACTACCTCTCAGGTACTTCATAGGGGGCAACTTCCTGCTTGTCCTTTTCGCCGCGTTCATAGAACAGCTGCTTGTTTATCCCCCGCTGATAGCGTACACCGGCGCAATAGAAAAGGAAGACATAGACGTTCTAGAGGGCATAACGGCCAGGATTCCGGTCGTGAATGTCATATTCGGCACCATGCTCGGCTACACCAGGAATTTCGTATGACCGCTACGCGCCCCCTGCCGCGGCATCCCGTATAAACGCCTCGAAAAGCGGCGCGGGGTGCTCAGGTCTGGACTTGAATTCCGGATGCGCCTGTATCCCGATTCCGAACTGCCCCCTCCACTCCACCATTTCGGCCAGCTGTCCGTCCGTAGTGGTCGCGCTTATAACCAGCCCGCCCCTCTCCAGCACTCCCCTGAACTTGTTGTTGAGCTCGTATCTGTGTCTGTGCCTTTCCGATATTACGCCGCTGCCGTAGATGCTGTGCGCAAGCGTGCCACCCATCACCTTTATCTGCGCAGCCCCAAGCCTCATCGTAGCGCCCTTCTCAGAAAGGCCACGCTGCCCTTCAAGAAGGTCTATGACATTGTGCGGCGTTTTGCCGAATTCCGTTGAGTTCGCATCATCAAGTTTGCACACGTTTCTCGCGTATTCGACCACCATGAGCTGCATGCCCAAGCACAGCCCCAGGTAGGGTTTCTTGCTGGTCCGCGCGTACTGTATCGCCCTTATCATGCCCTCTATCCCACGTTTGCCGAATCCCCCCGGGACTAGCACGCAATCGCTGTCTGCAAGCGTCCCTATGTGCCTCTCCGCGTCCTTACCCTCGAAATACTCCGACTCCACCCAGTTTATTTTGAGCTCCACGTTGTTCTTCATAGCCGCATGCGAAAGAGATTCCTTCACGCTGGCATACGCATCATGCAGCTTTATGTACTTTCCAACTATGGCCACGCTCACTACCGGTTTGTTCTTGCTTCCGCCCGGATGCAGGCACCTCTTCCACTCGTTGAGCGCCTTGCGGTTGATTGTGCGCCTTTCTAGCCCAAGCCGCCCTATAAGCATTTTATCAAGCTTCTGCCGCATCAGCAGCTCAGGCATGTCATAGATGGACGGTACATCATGGTCGTCTATCACCGCTTCGGGCGGGAGGTTGGCGAAAAGGGCTATCTTGCCTCTCGCCCTATCCTCCAACGCCCTTGTCGTCCTGCATATCATGAAGTCTGGTTGTATGCCGTCCTGCCTCAAGCTCCTAAGCCCTATCTGCGTAGGCTTTGTCTTCTGTTCACCCACAGCCTCAAGCTCCGGCACCATTGTGACGTCGATAAAAACAGTCTTTCTCAGGGTGCCAAGCTGCCTCATCGCTTCCACGAAATAACCGTTTTCTATGTCGCCTACGGTGCCGCCGACCTCTATTATGAGCACATCAAGATGCTCCTTTTGGGATAGCGATTCTATCCTCTTTATCAGGTAATCAGTCACCTGCGGTATTATCTGGACATCCTGGCCTAGGAACTCCCCTTTTCTCTCCATGGATATCACATCATTCATCACCTTGCCCCCTGTGAGCGAGAATGACGATTTCATGTTCCTGTCCATGAACCTCTCATAAGTGCCGAAGTCCATGTCGACCTCCCCCCCGTCTTCCAGCACGAACACCTCACCGTGCCTGAACGGGTTCATTGTGCCGCAATCGTAATTCAAGTAGCCGTCAAACTTCAGGGGCATAGCATTGTAGCCGTACAACGAGAGAATCTTTGCTATAGAAGAAGACACTATCCCTTTCCCAAGCCCGCTCAGCAGCGAGCCCAGCACCACTACATATCGCGTTTGCATGTATGATATGGCGCATTCAAGTTTAAAAATGGTTGCACTTGCGGTACGCAGCCTGCCTACCAGAATATGAACTTGAAGTTTATGAAAAGTAGGCGTAATCCGTCAACAAGCTTGAACTGCTTTGACTCTCCTACCCTTACATAGTAGTTTATCGGGGTCTCCGCGATCTTTAGCCCAAGTTTCTTGGTTTTTATGTTCATCTCCTCCTCTATCCCGAAATGCGTCTCCGTAACCCCGAGCCGGTCGAATATATCCTTCCTTATCGCCCTAAGCCCCGTCTGCGAGTCTTTTATGCGCAGCCCGTACAGCACGTTTGCGGTGAGTGTGAGCATATTGTTGCCAAACTGGATGTACGGCGGCATCGCCTCGCTGCTTATGTTGCTGAACCTGTTGCCTATCGCCATCGCCGCACCCTCCCTTACGAGCGCTATTACTTTCTTCAGGTCGTTAACGTCGTATGTATTATCCCCGTCTATAAAACACATTATATCCGTATCCACGAGCTTGGCGGCCTGCACGCATGCGGCACCCTTGCCGGATCCGGACTGCTTCAATATCCTCAGGTTCTTGCCATTCAGCTTCATGCCAAGCCTGCCCTTGTACACAACTATGACTTTGCATGCCGGCAGTTTGCTGAGTACTCCCTTTGTGACTTTTTCTACGGCAGGCTCGTCCTTGACCGGTATGAGCACTGTAGTGTCGCGGTAATCCTCCATCCATCCCACTAACTCCACGGATTAGCCTGCAGAAAACAGGTATCTATCTACCTAAACCTATAAAACAACTACGTTATCCGACTACCGAATCCGCATCTCCGCGCCACTACAAGCTCTTTATATTTTGGACATCATCTATAAACATGGGCTACGGATACAGGGCATTTATATGCATCGAAGTACCGGAAGAGGTAAGGGTGCGCATACGCAGTTTCGCCGAAAGCCTGCATTGGCCCTGGGCCCGCATCGTTCCTGACAGCCAACTGCACATAACACTATTTTTCTTTGAAAGCGCAGAAGAGGCGCAGCTAAAAGGCATCGCAAGTGCCATGAGCGGCACGAACTTCGGCGCATTCAATATCACGCTTGCAGGTGTGGACGTCTTTACGCCAGATCGGCCTCATGTTCTTGTGGCGCGCGTAACGGATGACAAGGGGCTAGCCAGTCTGTACAGAAGCCTGGAATACGGGCTGCATAAATTTGGCGTCAGAACCGATGAGAGGCCATTCGTGCCGCATGTGACTATGGCAAGATTCAAGCGGCTGGGCCCGGGGGCGCTGGCAGAGGTGGTCAGCATGCACATGCGCCTGTCCGGCGAGGCTTTAGGCACATTTCGCTGCGGCGAGATAAAGTTAAAGCGCAGCACGCTTACCCCGAAAGGCCCAATATATGAGGACCTGCACACCGTGCCCGCCAGCCATTCGATATAAGCAGCGGCCTGTACATCGGGCATTGCAGCGATAGAAACTTTTAAATTAACTAATATGCGATAATATTACATATAGCTTAATCTTCCTTTCTTAAAAGGCTGCAAGATTCTGTTCTATACGTGATCAAATGAGCCAATTCGGTATACAACTGCACGGCAAATCAAGGACAAAGCGCGTGGGCAATGGCAAGAGGAAAATAAAGTTTCGCGACAAAAAGCGCTCTGAAACCGGCAACTATTTTACTGCCACATACATGGGAGATGCGAAACAGGAGGCCAATGGCACAAAGGCAGTTCGACGCCGCGGCGGCGGCGTAACCACTGTGCTAAAACGCGCAGTATTCGCTAACTTGCTCACAAAGGGCGGATACAAAAAGGTAAAGATCAAAGGCGTTCTCGAGTCCCCCGACAACAGGAACTTCGCCAGGCAGAACATAATAACAAAAGGGACAATCATAAACACAGATGCGGGCAAGGCAGTTGTGGTGAACAGACCGGGCCGCGAAGGAAACGTCAACGCGCGATTGGTGGAGGGTTGACATGCCTGCACGAGTCTACGAATGCGATGAACCTGAGGTCAAGGCACTCAAGAAGATCCTATCCTACGATCCGTACCTGGATCCGAACCTCATACCGAAGTCCTCGGATTTGAGCGAAAAGGATCTTGCAAAGCTCAGCGACGAGGAGAAGAAGGCGTACGCGGAGAGGGAGGCTGCCACAAGGGCAGCGATAGAAAAACTCAAAAGCGACAAATTCGCTAATGTCATCTTCGCAAGACAGGACTACGATATGAGGGAGGGCAAATCAATAGGGGTGGAGGACAGCAAAAGCTACCTGTATCTTAAGGCCACTGACGAGTTCCTCAATGCGGCGGAGGAGCGCTTCAAGCATGAATTCAAAACAGTGAAGCGTGCCACATCCGTGATAGAAAAAAAATTCATTGAGCTTAAGGAGAGCGAGGAATCCGCAGCAAACGTTGGATTCGGAGCAATATTCGGGTGATGGAATGAACCTATTGAACTCTGACGACCTATCCAAGGAGGACATAGAAGGAATATTCAGTATCGCGGACGACATGTCGAAGGGCAAGGACAAGAAATATCGGCTCGACGGCGCATCCCTCACCCTGTTCTTCGAAAAGACATCAACGCGCACTAGAATGTCTTTTGAGGTTGCAATGACGCAGCTGGGCGGCCACGCGATATACATCGATCCGAGCACAACACAGAGATCTCGCGGCGAGACGCTTGCCGACACTACCAGGATGTTTAGCGGTTACTGCGACCTTATAGCGGCAAGGCTCTACAAGCATGCCGATCTCCTTGAAATCGCAAGGAACTCCACTGTCCCTGTCATAAATGCGCTTACAGACATAGAACATCCGACCCAGGCCCTCGCCGATGTCTACACAATAAGGGTGCACAAGAAAAATATGGCGGGCCTCAGGATTGCATTCGTAGGCGACACTGCAAACAACACCGCAAATTCGCTCATGGTAGTTGCCGCAAAGCTTGGAGCAGAAACTGTACTTATAGGACCGAAGGGATATTCTCCAAATATGGACTTTGTGAAAATTGCCCGCAAGTATTCCAACGTCGAAGTCGCCGACTCCTTGGAAAAGGGGCTTAAGGGCGTGGATGCAATATACACGGATACTTTTGTAAGCATGGGTCAGGAGGCCGAAGCGGAAAAAAGAAGGAAGCTTTTCGCTCCCTACCAAGTCAACAGCGGCGTATTCAAGTACGCAAAGAGCGACGCAATAGTGCTACACTGCCTTCCAGCCCACCGCGGCGAGGAGATAACGTCCGACGTGCTGGACGGTCCAAAAAGCGTTGTGTGGGAGCAGGCCCGAAACAAGATGCTTCTAAACAAGGCAATAATGGCATATCTGTCAAAGCGCTAGCCTGCAGACAGCTTCACGATTAATTCTTGCACACACGAAAATGTGCGCCATAGCTGCGCTTTAGTATAACCTTATAATCCTTATCTGCCATATAAGTCTCGGTAGGCAACAGGGCGCATCGGGTTTGACATGGACTTGATACTCAAGGTCGGCATAATCATAGTTATCGCTATAGCGCTATTCGCAGCCACCACGGCCGTATTCAATCAGGCGCAGCCCGCGCCCAAGAACATCACATCAGGACAGGCGCAGCAGCTGGTGCTAACTGACGTCAGGGCACAAAACCCATCGGCCGTAGTGAGCATTGTCAACGTATCTCCGTCTACGCTGGTAAGTGGCAGCTGGAACATATTCCTGGTGGTGATATACAATGCGACCCGGCCATGTCCGACTCTTTTCATAGAAAGCTTCGATTACCCTGCAACCCAGCTCCTTCCAACTACCGACAACCTATACACGTCCCATTGCGTAGTGAACGAGCCGCCATCCACCCCATCGTACGTCATAAGTTCGCCGTATATAGCATCGGCGCGGTCGTACAATGCATCTTCCATAGTGCGCGGCTACGTGAGCACATACGGGTACAACGAGACCGTCGTACATGCTACCTTCTATCAGTCTATGAATGCATCAGTTACTCCCCTGAATGTCACCGCTGGCTCTGTGTGGCTAGTGAATTTCAGCGCAGGCAGTTCCGGCTACAACCAGTACGTACTGCTCTCCCAAGCTGGGCGAATAATAGGGAATTACACCGCAAGCAAGCAGTAAAACCCCGCAAAAAGGCATTGGCGGCAACCACGCGTTAAAAACGCCTTTATATCATTACACAAATATGTACTCGTGTATAAAAAAATTCTAAAATCGGCTCTTCTGTCCCGCACATAAACCCATACTACCCTAATTACGTCAAAAATAATAAAGCTTTAAAAGCTTTTCTACGCAATATTCCTTGGCGACAAGTAAAGGCGATAAAATGGGCGACCTAGTGAACGAAGTTTTGGGACAGTCTAAGGTAGGAACCGATGACGAATTCAGCTCCGCTACAATCAAGATTGTGACGGCTGGTTTCGGCGGGGCAGGCAACAACATAGTGAACAGGCTCCTAAAGGCTGGGGTCAAGGGCACGGAGTTCGTTGCAGTCAACACCGACGCGCAGCACTTCAAGATCATCGACGAGCGCATAAAGAAGGTACTGATAGGAAGGAGCATAACAAAGGGCCTAGGCGCCGGAGGCGACCCTACTGTGGGTGCCAAGGCAGCGGAGGTTGACAGGCACATGATTGAAGAATCCCTTAACGGTGCACAGCTCGTGTTTCTGTGTGCAGGAATGGGCGGCGGCACCGGTACTGGCTCTGTCAAGGTAGCGGCGCAGATTGCGAAGGAACAGGGTGCAATAGTTGTCGCAATGGTGACTTATCCATTCGACCTTGAGCGAATCAGGAAGACCAAGGCCGAGGAGGGAATCCAGCAGTTGAGGAAGTTCTGCGACAGTGTCATAATACTGGACAACAACAGGCTCGTCAAGCTGGCTCCGAACCTGCCAATGAATGAGGCGTTCGCGCTCGCAGATGAAGTGCTTGCGAAGGCCATAGGCGGTCTGGTATGGACCATAACCCAGCCGAGTCTGATCAACATAGACTTTGCCGATGTCAGGTCAATCCTAGGCGGCGGCGATGTAGGTTTCATAGCTGTCGGGCAGGGCAAGGGCAACGACAAGGTACACATTGCATCCGACGGCGTGCTGAAGAACAAGCTGCTTGATGTTGACATGGAGGGCGCAAGCGGCGCGCTCATACACATTTCCGGAGGTGCTTCCCTCACCATAGGCGACGCCATCAAGGCTGGTGAGATAATAACCGACCGCATGGATTCCAAGGCCAACATAAAGTGGGGTGCCAGGCTCATACCCGGCTATGACGACCAGATAGAGATCGTTGCCATAGTGACCGGAGTGAAGGGTGCAAGCATCCTGGGCAAGTTGGAGGATAGGAAGGAGGCATCCTCTGCGTTCAGCAACTTAGAAATGATAGGCTAATTGCCTATTATTTTTATTTTTGCATTAAATCGACCGGTGAGAGAATGGTAGAGAACTCATGGGATAGTACAGAATTTGCGGCCAAGCTGGCCGTAGTGGGATGTGGAGGAGCAGGGAGCAACCTTATCAACAGGCTGTACAGCAGCGGCATAAAGAGCGCGACGACCATCGCTCTTAATACTGATGCAAAGCACCTGAACATGATAAATGCCCAGAAGAAGATCCTCATAGGCAAGGAGATAACAAGGGGCCTTGGCGCAGGAGGGTATCCCGAGGTGGGCGCAAAATGTGCAGAGGCGAGCAGGCGGGAGATAGTGGATGCGATTTCAGGCTACGACATGGTGTTCCTTGCCGCAGGAATGGGCGGCGGCACGGGCGGAGGCTCAGTGCCGTTGATCGCCCAGATGGCAAAGGAGCAGGGTTCGCTGGTCGTAGCGTTCGTTACCTATCCGTTCTCGCTTGAGAGGAGCAGGAAGCAGAAGGCCGACTGGGGGCTGGAGCAACTGACAAAGAATGCAGACACCACCATCGTTATAGAGAACGACAGGCTGCTTAGCTACTCGCCAAACCTGCAGATAGAGAAGGCGTTTGAGCTGGTCGACAACATACTGGTCACTGCGGTAAGGGGCATATCAGACACGATAATGCTACCTAGCCTAATAAACCTGGACTTCGCCGACCTCAAGGCGGTAATGGGCGGCGCAGGCACTGCAGTCATAAATCTGGGCGCCGGGTATGGTCCGGACCGTGTTGACAAGGCGATAAAGAGCACGCTCACTCACCCACTGCTGGATGTGGACCTCGAAGGCGCAAAGAGCGCAATGGTCCATGTGACCGGCGGCGCTTCCCTGACAATTGAGGAAGCCACGCGGGTAGGCGCAGGCGTTACGGACAATTTGGACGCAAAGGCAAACGTGATCTTCGGCGCAAGGCTAGTCCCTGAGCTGACGGACCAGATAAAGGTCATGTCAATAGTCACTGGGGTGAGACCGAAGTTCGGCCAGTCGCAAAAGCCTTCTGCAGTGGCAAGCTTCGAGGGAGTTGCAAGCCTCGAAAGCCTGCTCTGAATCGATTATTTTTTATTTTCCTTCTTTTTATTTTTACCTTCCCCTAGCCGCGGCTATGCCATCCAAGTAGCTAATAGCCTGCGCCGCAGGTCTCTCAGCCGCGCAAGTTCTTCTTAAGCCGCTCCAGTGCGCGCATTGCCGATTGTCTGACAGTGTCCTTGGGATTCGCGATAAGCGCCTCGTTGTCGTTCAGCATCAGCGATATCTCTGCAAGCGTGGTTTTCGGGCTGTCCAAGGCCATGGCCCTCACGTCAGGTACCGGGTCGTTCAGCAGCATCCTCCTTGAGTCGGACGGCGTCGCAGGGTTAGCCGCAGTTTCTGCCCTAACCTGCCAGTACTTGCTCTTTGCGTAATTCGCAAGCACCTCCGGCTTTGCCTTCCAGTCTGCAGCCACCCACATGTCTATGCTTATGACATCCTGGGGCAAACCCTTTGTTGTATCGCTCATGCAATCCTACCCATTTATTCTATTCCGCCAATCATGATATTTAAACAATGCCGTAATGCTCAGAATGCATCACAATCATTGCGATATTGCTCCCACCCCCGGCGTTGTAGAATTCCTCAAATCAGGCCAAAACTGGAGGTTTTAAAGCCTCCAGCTTCGGTTGTCATGATTTGACGACCATGACGACCAAAACTAGAACTCCGAAGTATAAAAAATTGATTGAAATC
>JAKAPJ010000034.1 GCA_021807115.1 Microcaldota archaeon | reverse complement strand
GACAAGGTACATGTCCACATGGACGCGCCCCGGCACCTTCACACGGTCCACCAGCCCGTGCCTCTCCAGCTTGGTTTCGCCCCTGAATCTGCCCAGGCCGAAGTCCATCCTGAGCGCCTTGGCGCGCTCCAGCATGTAGCGTATGTCGAAGTTCGCTGAATTGTACCCCGTTATTATGTCGATGTCAAGCTCGTTCACAACCTCCATGAACCTCCTCAGCAGAGCCCTCTCGTCCTTGACCACCTCCACGAACGGCAGCTCAATCTTCTTGAAAGTAATGACCCCGTCCCCCACCTTGCCGTCGGCGCAGTACCTGTAGCTTATCATTATCACCGGGTCCATGCCCCCCCTCGGCACCCCGAGAGGGTTGTACACCTCTATGTCAAAGCACAGCAGGTTCATCTCTATCTCCGCCGCCCCCTGCACCCTTGCGATGTCGCTCAGCTCGTACGCGCCGTTCCATCTCGCTACCCCCATCCTGTACGTGGTCAGCGGGAACAGCCCGGTGTCGAGCATGTACCTCTTGGCGAACGGTATGTCGTACTCGTAGCATTCCCCCCTGCGCAGCATCTCCTCGCTGAGCTTGGGTACCTGGGAGGGGTTCCTCACATATACCTTGTACGCGAAAAGGTCCTTGCCCATCAGGCTCTTCCTCTCCCTCTCCACCCTGGTCGGCCGTATGGTCTCGCCCAAGTCGCTGGCGGCTATGGCCAGCACGTCGTCCGCGGTCATGTCGCCCGAGGGCACGAAGTAGAAGTACGGGGCGAACCTCCTGTCAAACACCTCGTAGGTCCTGCGGTCGCTGCCCTTCACCGTCAGCCTTATGTAGGTGTCTCCCCCGCTGCCCGAGTAGTCAACGTCAAGTATCGCGCCCTCTATGGCGGCCCGCAGCCCCTCCTCCCCCTCCGTAGCGGCCACCGCCGCAGACCCAGAAACAGCCTTCATATTAGTAGCTTGAAGATTTGTTCTTTAAATTACTATCCCCGCCGCCCCCCGCGACCCTTCCCCTCAATCCTCTCCTCGACCACGTGTATCCTGCTCTCGTCCATTTCGCCCTCCCTGTCTATCTCCATCTCCAGCTTGCTTCCTCCGGCCCCATGCACGCTCTGCCTGCCCCTAAGCAGCGAGGCCAGTGCGGCAAGGACCGAAAGCGCCGCGCCTATGTAGAACGCAATGTCCAGAGATGACGTAAAGGACGGGGCTATGGTATTGGGGAACCAGGTCTGGCTGGTTATGGTCTGTATCGTCTGGTTGCTGAGGGACCGCGTGTCGTTGGGCGGCAGCTGCGAGAGCATAGATTTCACCGGGTTGTAGCCCAGGAACGCTGCGAAAAGCGCCGCGGTGGGCGGCAGCTGCGAGACGTCCGCCGCCACTTTCATCGCGCCCACGCTGCCCATAGCGTTGGACAGCGCAGTCGGCAGCGACGCCGCCAAGCCAAGGATCACTATGGTGAAGAACACCGCAAGGCTTGCAGTCGTGCCAGCGTTCTGCAGCGTCGCACGCATGCCCGACGCCGCACCCCTGTTCTCAGGCGGCACGGAGTTCATTATCGACGCGGTGTTCGGTGCCGCGAACATGCCGCTGCCAACTCCCATCAATACAAGTATGGCCGCGAACTCCCAGTACGTGAAGTTGAAAGGTATGGCCGCCAGCAGCAGGAACGCTATTGCCGAGACTATCATGCCAGCCGTAGCAAGGAACCTGGCCCCGTGCCTGTCGGAAAGCCATCCGCTAAGCGGCCCCATCACCACAAACCCTACCATCATGGGTGCCATGTACACCCCGGACCAGAATGGAGTGCTCTCGTAGCTGTACCCGTGCAGCGGCAGCCATATGCCCTGCAGCAGTATTATGAGAAGCAGGAACACCCCTCCCCTGGCAATCGCGCCCAGCATGCCTGCGGCGTTGGCCGCCGTGAACATCCTTATGCTGAACAGCTCCAGCCTGAACATCGGGTCCTTGACCCTACGCTCTATGGCGACGAACGCCACAAGAAGCAGTATGCCCAGGGCCACGCTTGCGACCACGAACGGGTTGTACCAGCCCATAGGGCTGCTCCCGTACGGGAGAAGCCCGTATGTTATCCCTATCAGCAGCACAGTCAGCCCCACGGCGAACGTGATGTTCCCGTACCAGTCTATCTTCTGCGCAGCCTTGGGCCTATCTATCTCCTTGAGCTTGTAGTATGACCAGAGCGTTCCCGCAATCCCCACCGGCACGCTGACCAGGAATACAAGCCTCCAGTCAAACACCGACAGCACGCCCCCTAGCAGCAGCCCCAGCAGTGAGCCCACAAGGAACGAGACCTGGTTTATCCCAAGCGCCTTGCCGCGCTCGTTGTGCGGGAAAGCGTCTGTTATAAGCGCAGCGCTGTTGGCGAACAGGAACGCCGCGCCCACCGCCTGCACGAGCCTGAAAAGTATCAGTTCCATGGCGCCTGTGGCGCCTGTGCTGGGCACGAGGGACAGGAGCACCGAGCCTACCGTGAAGATTAAGAACCCCATGTTGTAGAGCCTGACCCTCCCGTACATGTCCGACAGCCTGCCGAACGTGACAAGCAGGGTGGTTGTTATTATGTTGTAGCCGAAGAGCAGCCAAAGCATGTACTGGAATGCATCCGGCGACAGCGGGTTAAGATGGATGCCGTTGAATATCGCAGGCAGAGATATCAGGAGGATGTTGGCGTTTATGCTGGCCATGAGCACCCCCAATGTGGTGTTGAACAGCACTACCCATTTGTAGCTGACCATCAAACGGCCTATATGGTGTAATAAGAAAAGAATGCTCCCGGCGGTGGCGCAAGCCCCCTGCGCAGGTTATCTGGACCTGGGTGCCCTGCCTACTTTGGCTCCTGTATCTTCGTGGTGCTTATGACCAGCGGCGGTATGAGCCCGAGCGCATAAGCAAGCAGCGTGCCAGTTGCGCTGCACCTGAAGTTCAGGCCGTTTATGACCTCCTCGGCAACCTCCACAGGCAGCGTCTTCTTGTCGTTCCAGCGCTTCATTATCGCGGCGACCGTCTCCTTGGTCTCAGTTATCTCCACCGCACCGCCCAGCTTCAGCTGCCCCACGCTGCTCTCCGCCTTGCCGTTCTCCGAGTAGTCCGCGATGAATGTGTAGCTCACCTTTATCTTAGCGCCATCGGAGTTCACCGAGTCCAGGCTTATGTTGAGCTTCGGGAATGTCTGCTTGGACAGCAGGTCCACCGACTTTATGCTCCCCTCCACGTTTGATATCGTGAATCCAGTTATTGCCATTGTTACCACTTGGTTTTTGTGTATGTAGTCTTCGTCATAAAACTATTTAAAAGTGTTGATTTACTGCAGGCTTTCGTATATCTCGGCGGCCCCCCTGATGAGTATGTATGCGGCAAGCACCGCGGTCAGCGCATAGCCGACAGTCAGGTTCCATCCCGACGTGTACACGAGCGTGAGGTAGGAGAATGTCACGACCTTGACGACAGCCACGCCACCGCGCCCTATGTTGGAGCTGTAGACGAGCCGCGCGAACCTGCTCTTCATCTTGGAAGATGTGCCCCTTGCGCCCATGAGCGCGTCAGCGAAGGAGTGCCTGACCACAATGAGCATCAGTACGAACAGCGGCACTATGTTCACGGCCACGAAGACTATCCACAGAATGTATTCTGTAACCCGATCGCCAGCTATGTCAAGCCTTGGCCCGTACGAGTCGCCCTTGCCCTTCTTCGCCTTGTAGCCGGACACCTTGTGCCTAGCCACCATGTCGCCAAGCGCGGCCATAGCGTATTCAAGCATGGTGACCTCTCCCCTGCTCTTCTCCTTCACCGCGGCATAGCCGTCCAGCGCGTCCATTACGAACATTACCACCATAAGCACTATGGTTATCCACGCGGGCTGGAACTTCGAGAGTATCATGTACGCTATCGGGAATACCAGCACGGTCCTGAGCAGCGTGATCTCATCGGCCTCTCTCATGCAGATACCAAAAGTCTTATAGCTAATGAACAAAAAGGAATAATAAGCCGATGCGGACAGCTGCGAAGAAGTGACGGTGCGTGCGTCACGGGTCTATGCCTATCTTCCTCAGGTCCACCCTGCCGCCCTGGTACACTCCAGGATACCTGTGATCCGCCCTATCTGGCCGCTCGTTGGTCATAATCATGTTGAAGAAATTTATCGGCGCGCTGGTCGGCGCCTCGTCAGAGTCCCTGATTATTATCGCGGTGAGCGGCACATTGGCGGTATAGGAGATGAATGCTCGGTGGGAACCGTCCTTTATCACGGCCACCGTGGCCCCCGGCTTTGCTATCTCCTCCCTCGCAATTGCCAGCACCGACCCAAGGTCCACCGCGGCGTCGCCGTTTACCCCTTTTATGGTTATCGCGTCCCCCTTGGCTACCATCGCCTCAAGATTGCCCATCGGCACCGCATAAAGCTCCTTCTTGTAGTGTATGACTATTGGCGGCACAAGTATGGCCGCATACTTCCTGTCGCCATCGTACCTTATGACGTACGCATTGCCCGAGTTAACCATGTCTATGCCAAACTGCCGCATGAACTCGTTCCTCCTTGACAGGCTGTCCAGCGCCTTCACGTTGATGAACGTCTGGACGCCGTATGTGGCGGTTACATCCACCTTCCCCATCTCGAATTTCGCATTCCTGTAAACGTCCCTTCCCGAGTTGTCCCTTGCCGACCTGAGCAGGTCGAACAGCTCCTTCTGCGGGAGCAGGGATACGGATGCCTTTGCAACGCCCTCAGGGTCCGCCTTGCACAGCCTGTAGAGCTCGCTGCCCGCTATAATCACCTCGGCCCCCCGCAGCGCGCCCTTCAGCACGTTGCCCGCATTCACATTGCGGAAGAACTCTGCAACGGGCATGATGAGTTCGAAGCTCTGTCCGCCCTGCGTCTCCTTTTTTTCCGGCGCGTTTTTTGTTACCATCCACCCACCATCAAGCGTTTTTCACCTTTTCCCTCTGCCTCGAGGCGATGCCTATCGCGGCGACCACGGCGCCCGTGTCCGAGAGGTCATTGAAGACCGCATTGGCGCCCGCGCTGCCGAGTTCATCCAGTTTCGACCTCCCCGTGCCCACACCCACAGCCCTTATCCCCGCCGCCCTCGCAGCCGCGACATCAGACACCTGGTCGCCGAAATACACCACGTTATTGGGCATGAACGGGACGTTGAACCTGTCCGCTGCCATGCACATGGCTGCGCGTATGTTTTCCGTCTTGTCCTGGCTGCTGTCCGCACACAGGAACACGCCGTCACGCTTGAAGAACGCCGAGAGCCCGGAACTCTCCAGCTTCAGCCAGGCCACCTGCTCTATGTTGTGGGTCACTATGCCAAGCACCACATCCCCGTTGCCGCCCAAAGCCGCAAGCAGCTCGGCTGCGCCATTGCAGCCCTTTGCCGGCGAGCTTTCAAGCCGCTCTGCAAAGTATTCCACTGCCCTATCCACAATGGCCCTGGCGACCTCGTTAACCCTCTCCTTGGGCGTGCCTGCTTCCTCTGCCATCAGCGTCGCCTCCTCCAGAACCCCCATCCCTCCTACGATATGCGATTCCCTTCCCTGCGGCACCCTGCCAAGCACGGCCTCTGCGGCCTTCGTGAACATCGCGGAAAAAATTCCACCTTCGACAAGGGTCCCGTCGATGTCGAAAAGCACGAGCGTGGAAGGCTTTCTCCCCGCGCCCTCCCCTGGCTGGCGCGTCGTCTGCGCCCCAAAGAACGCAGCATCGCGGCGCAGCATCTGAATCCCCCCGCAGTAGTAAAGCAAAAGTTTTTAATAAAGCCGCGCTTTCGTTTCACGCATCCGCGTAAACAAAGGTGTATCCCTGCGCACGCCGCGCCAAAGAGAGCACTTATATGTTTGCATAGCAAGTTAGCTGGGCGCGGGTGGGCCGTTTGCATAAACCGATCTTTAGCCTCGACATGGACGGCACTCTGGCCGATTCCCACAGCAGGTGGCTTGAAATTGCCAGGGAGCGTCTCGGGATAGACGCGAGGCTCGAGGACCTGAGGATATACGACTTCTGGAAGATCCTGGGCCTTGCGACTGAACAGGAGTGCCTGGACATATTCGCCGATGTGTGGGAAGACTACGGCGCGATAAAGCCGCTCCATCCGCGCATACCTGAGATGGTGGACGAGATAAGGAGACTGTACAGGGTATGCATAAACACCGCCTGTGTCGGCGACCAGGGGAACGTCAAGATGTGGCTGAAGGACAATGGCATATCGTATGATCTATTCCATTTCTGTGTGGACCGGAACGACAAGCTCAAGGTGATGCCAGAGGCGCATATGGATGACTGCGCGGAGCTGGCGGAGAAGTTCCTCGCGAATGGCAGCAGCACCGTGCTCATCTCAAGGCCATGGAACGTGGGCCTGCAGCATGAGGTATGCGCCTACCGGAATGCGCGCGTGGCCAAGGATTGGGAAGAGGCAAAGGACATAGCTATGAGCGGGGACTTCCTGAGGATGGCACTTGCAGCGCGCGTTCCAAGGGGCGGCGGGGGCCATAAGGCATAAAAGGGGCCATCCCAAAACAGGTTCATGGCAGATTTTGCCGGCGTAATAGTAGAGGAGAGCCTGGACGGCAAAATAAACTAATTAACAAAAAGGAATAATAAGCATAAATAACAAGCTCACGCATCGCAGTCCTGCAGCCCCATCATCTAGTGGCCAAGGATAGCGGGCTTTGGACCCGTTTACACCGGTTCGAATCCGGTTGGGGCTACATATGTTTTTACGGCGGCAAATCGGCGACAAACTTTTCATTATAATCAACCAAAGGCGCCGGAGTCAGAGCTTTCGCACGCCAGGTCGCTGGTGGCGGAGGAGGCAAGGCTGGAGCCGAAGGCCGTAGGCGCGGCGGTAAGGTGCAAGTGGGACGAGAAGGGCTTCATAGAGATAGGCGTCGGCGGGCTGAAGAGCGAGGAGCTCGACGCGGGGATACGCATAGTCGACAAGGTCGCATACGCGCTCATGAGCAGGTACGAACCAAAGGTCGCCATGGAGAGGGAGAAGCAGCTCATGGCGCTTGGCGAGAACGGCAAGTACATGGCGCTGCACAGGCACAGCGACAAGGGCATGCCGCCCATGTTCGGCTGAAGGCAGGATGCCATTTGTATTTGCAGCATATGGCATTGCGCCTTCTTACCCACTACAATAAAATTTTGTGTGCGTATTGGCAGCTAGCGCCCAATTTAGTTGTGCTAAGTTATTTTTACATTTATTTCTGCCACCTTCAGTGTATGCCAACTGTTTGGCGTACTGGGAAGTGTATTGTTACTTATATAGTTAATCCATAGCCACCCATGGAACTGTTGCATAGCGTCCTGACTTAATAAACCACCTCCAGAATCGTAACATGACATATTGAATATAGCTATGGCGCTGCCGGATGGCAGTGTGATGCCGTTATAGTTCCCTGTGGTAGCTACTCCATCTGAACTTATTGCTTGCCACGACGAAGAATTAATAGGATAGCCATATGTATTAGTACCGGCAGAACAGGCTAGGTGTATGTCGTAGTAAGTAGAACCGGCGTTTTGACTAAACTTCAATGAGAGTCTGCCGCCCACAAGGACCAAATTAGTACATGAATAACCAGGATTTGGTACACAAGGTACATTTAGCAGACTGCCGTCGCCCCACCTTCCTTGAAACGTTTGAGGGCAGGCTACTGCGACAAATGCGGTAACGGCTACACCGGCTAGCGCATATTTTGTAAAGTTTCCATATGCGTCTGCAAAGCGGAGGCGTTTAAAATATCTGCGAGTAGATAGAGCATATAATAGTGTCAAAACTGCTATTAAAAAAACTGCAGTTTCTCTAAATATCTGGTCTGCGCCTATACCGCTGTACAAAAAGATGTATAAATAATCGAAGAATATGTATCCTATGATAAAACCTGTAGCTGCGCCTATAATGTTAATTGTAATGGCCTTTTTTCTTGAAAGTTGGATTGAGCTACTCGTTAGTATCGTCATGCAGTCACTCATTTTATTACGTGATAAATACAAAGTTAGTAAGTTCTGGTAGGTAGAGCTCAGCGGCTATACGTGGCGACTATCTTGCACGCACTTGTTGCGGTAAGTATCCCAGAAGCGGCATTAGAGACACCGCACCCTCCTGTTTTAGACCAGTTCCAATACCGCCCTGGCCCGTCAGCGATGTGCGTACGCCACGCGAATGTGATTGCGGAGCCATTGCCCGCCATAATAGCCAAGGGGAACTGCGATTCGGTGTAGTTCACGCCGTTCACCTCCACTATTGCCGTGTTCGCAGACACGCCGGAGAGCTCGAAGGGCGCGGTCTGGAACGTTACCACGCCATAGGCGATTGTGCTGGTTGTTGCCACGGTGGTGGTTGCGGTCGTGGTGGTCACGTTGCCTGAAGGATCCACGGTGTAGCTCGGCATCACGCCGTTAGGGGGCAATAGCCGGATCCTGAACCATTGGTAGAACGGCACGGCGAAAAGCGCGCCTATGGACGGGTAGAGATTTGCAGAGGGCGGGAGGATGACCGGAAATGGGTAGAATGACGGCGGGTTGGTGCCTGACACATCACCGTAGTTTATCATGCCGGAGATTACCCGCCCGGACACGGAGAGCGATGTTACATATTTTGTAATCGGCGACCATGTGAACAGGGTGGTGCCGCTGTAGGTCGCGTTTGCCACGAAGTAGATTAGGCGGAGCGCGGCAGGGTACACGAAATTGTACGCCAGCCACCCGAAATTCGGCGCCTCTGCAAAGCCATTTGGCACCGGGGAAAAACCTAGGTAGCCGCTAGGATCCATGCTCTGCGCCGTGTCGGGCTCCATAAGTGCCTCTTCCACGATGTTGGTCCCGCCCCTGTCCTTCTGCCAGGTTATCGAACTGGGGCGGCTAAGGTTCCCCACCGTGGCCCCATTGTTCACGGACACGGTGCCGTTCGAAGCCCAGTTGCTGGCGTTCAATGAAGTCCCTTTGAAGTTGTCATAATCCAGGAATACTTTTGCGCCGTTGTCGTACTGCGCGTAGGTGGGGCAGTTTTGTGTATCGTTAGGGTTTGGGCAGCTAAGTTGTGGGGCTTCGCCTAATATTGAGCCGTTGAGGAAGTTGTTTACAGAAACAGGCATAAAGCTCATAAATATAGTAGTATGGCTGTTTGCTGGCATACCATTAACGAATTTCAACCAGTAAATAGTATTATTCGAATCGCTGTTACTGCCACGCTCTATCCATGCAGGTATTGTAGTGCAGTTTGAGGGATAGAAAAATTGGACATTTTGGAGGTTTGGTGCTTCCGCAGAAGTGAAATTTTTGCTGTTTATTCTTATCATCTGTTGAAAATTTGGCTCAGTGGGCGTACCTTGGAAATTCGTAATGTTTATATTTGCCTTTGCTACCGCACCACATATTGCTAGCGAACCCACTGTAATATTTATTGTTGTGGAATTGTAAGTTTCATTGAGTGGACCTCCTTCAGTTCTAGCTTGCAGCTTATATGAATATATCCCAGGGGAAACGGAGAGATTCATTTCCGTATTGCAAAGCACACTTGCCGGATTCATGCAATTTGTAGAAGTATTATATTTTCCGCCCAATTTGCTTTCGAACCATTGATATGTGTATGCCCCGGTGCCACCTAGCGCAGTATTAGGTATTGAATCAGTAGCTACGTGTATGCTGGAATTTTGCCCTGGTATTATACTTTGACGCGATGCTATCAAAGATCCAAGTCTAAAATTTTGCAATATGAAGCTTGATGCATTAATTAGTGGGGTTGGTGTTGCGTTATCGCCTAAATCTCCATCATTTACCATAGCTAGTGTTGAGTTAAGTAGCGTAGATGCCCCTATGTTATAAGAAACGTGATTTATGTCGACTTTATTTGCAGTAATATTTGTAAACGCAATTCCGTAAGAGGAATTTATGAAATTTGTAAAGTTTTTTGGGCTGCATTGATTAAAATAATTACAGTAACTTGGCCGTTCATCTATCCATTCTGCTGCAGAACGGGAAACTATTTCTTTCCCCAAAAATAGCGGGGCACAAAGGTGCACGGAAGAATTGAAATCACATATTTCCACTACAAATGTTTGCAAACCGGAAGAGTTGTTAGATGTAATGGCTCTGTAGAAATCCTCTAATATGAATTGGAACTGAAGATTTTTACGCCTTCAGTTCCGTTAGGTCGTGGCGACTAACCATGACCAACAATAATAGGGAATCTAGGTATAAGAAGTTTATTGATG
>JAKAPJ010000033.1 GCA_021807115.1 Microcaldota archaeon | reverse complement strand
GATCTAGCTTTGTTTTGCACCGCCTCGGCCGTGTTTCATGGGCTACATGGGTCCCTGGCAGGCAGTCACCTGCCCCGTGGTTGTTTTGGGCTCGGCCGGTCGGACCTCGAGAGCTTGCTGTGCAGCAGGCCGGCGGCGGCGAATACCATGCATGGAAGCGCAGTTACGAGCACTGCGGCCTCTGAGAGCGTGCTTGAGAATCCAGATATCCCGAATCCTATCGCCAGCTCTATCGGGCTGGTTATGAGAGCGACCTTCCCTATTGTATGCAGTGGGCTCCTGCACTTAACTGCATCCCTATCCGTTTTCCCGCCTTTGACGAGCCTGCTTAGTTTTTCCCCTATGCCTGCCGCGTACTTGCGCATTACCGCACCGATCCCTATGAGTGAGAGATCAACTGACATCTCGGCCAGCACGGCCGCTATGGAAGACGGACCGGAGAAGTATGCCATTCCCAGCCCTATGCCTGCACCCACGAAACCTACAATCTCCGTGGCGGCGCCGAGGCTAACCATGCTTTCCCCCACGTCATGCGTTTTGCCGCGGACGGCGGCCGTGGGCGGCGAACTTTCCCCCATGCGCAGAGGGACTGTGCTTACCGCGGCTAGCGGTGCGGCTGAATGTGCCTCTTGGGCTCCCTGGGGCAGTTCATCGTGATGGCGCGTCGCCTTCCCCTTCCTGAATCCGAATGGCATTGTATCTTACCAGCACCCCCACTTGAGCCTAACCACATATTTATATGTATCAGACTTGTCCAAATCGCCACTTCGTTGCAGCGCACATGCGACGTGGCGGCGACATTGCAGAAGGTATTTAAATCTCGGAAATTAATACGTTAAGCGGACGGCTGCAAAAACTTTGGCAATGACATCCATGGCAGGAAAACAGGTAAAGCGGTTCGCAGGGGGGGCAGTTGCTGTGGCATTATTCGCAGTGCTGTTTTTCGCAGGCATCGGAACTTCGGTGGAGCTTTCATATGTGGCCAGGGGGACATATACGTACCTTCTGGCTTCGGCATTCGTGCTCCTCGTCCTCGTATCTGCGCTCACGGCACTAAAGATGCGAGATGGGGGCATACTTATAGGGAGGCTCCTGCTTGCAGCGGGGCTGGGCTTCTCTGCGTACGTACTATATGCAGCCGACAGCGCGTACATGTACCTGCTCTCGGTTGCGTTCGTGCTTATATCCATGGTCGCGGGGCTGACGTTCATGAAGATAGAGCACGACAGGCTTGTGGACGGACGGTTGCTAACCGCGGCCATATTCGCGATACTGGTCATTACGGGGCTGGGCTTCTCGATATACCTATTCTACATAGCTGACAGCACCAATATCTACCTGCTTGCAACCGCCACTGCTTTTGTGACCCTTATAGCCGGGATAACCTTCGTAAACATAGAGCGCGACGGGCAACCATTCGAGGGCAGGGTACCCACTGCAGCGGCCTTCACCGTACTTGCGATACTTGGGCTGGGCGCGTCCATGTACATGTTTTTCGTGGCGGACAGCACCTATTCGTACCTTACGGCCATCGCATTCGCGTTCATATCCATGGTGGCGGGGCTCATCTTCATGAAAATGGAGCACGACAAGCTGTTTGAGAGCAGGATGCTGACCGTGGCGCTGTTCATGATACTATCCTCCGCAGGGCTGGGCTTCTCGATATACCTTTTCTATGTAGCCAGCAGCCCCTATATGTTCATGCTTGCGGTATCGTTCACGTTCATGTCCGTGGTATCCGGGCTGTTCAACGTGTATGCCTCGATATGGTACTACCGCTCCTACTACTATGGCGAGTACCTGGACGGGATAACCAGGAAACTCATGCCTCTGCGCCGGTTGCCTGCGGTTTCCATAGCGGTGCCAGCCTACAACGAGGAGCCGGATATGGTGGATGAAAACCTGTCGCTCCTTGAGATGATGAACTACCCGAGGGAGAAGATGCATATATATTTGCTTGACGATTCGAGCGATGCAAAAATGAGGGAGGGCCTGGAGAGGGTGGCGAAGAAGCACGGTGTGGCTTACCTGCACCGCGACAGCAGGAAGGGCTTCAAGGCAGGGGCGCTCAACAACATGCTCAAGTACGCGAAGGAGGAGTTCATAGCGGTATTCGACGCCGATGAGAAGCTCGTGGACAGGAATTTCCTGCGCGACCTGCTCCCATATTTCAGCGACCCTAAGCTGTCGTACATACAGACGGAGAAAAGGTATCAGAAAGGGAGCTTCTTCTCCGAATCCGTGGACATATTTGACGCATTCTTCTTCAAGTTCATACAACCCGCCAGGGCGCTCAACAATACGGCCGTGTTCGCCGGATCCTGCGGGCTGCTAAGGCGGAGCGCAGTTGAGGGCATAGGGGGCTTCCCCGAATACGTCATAGAGGATACGTTCTTCAGCTTCGAATCTGACATGCACCACTACAAGAGCCTATATGTGCCGAAGGTGTATGCGAGGGGCCGGCCGATAAGGAAGTTCAGCGAACTGATAAAGCAGCAGTGGCGCTACAACTATGGCGACACCCAGTTCATAAGCTACTTTCTCAAGAGGAAGGGCTTCAGCACCAGGTCGCCGCTTTCCAACATGGACTACATAACGCACGGATTCGGGCTTAACTACCTTTCGGTGGTGCTCATAATATTCACGCTCATATCGATAGGGATAGTGTTCTCCGCAGTGCCGTTCTCCCACATAAACGTGTATACGTTCTTCACCCAGAACCAGCTGAGCCTTGACCTGGAGCTCCTTGGGTTCTTCGCGTTCACGCTCTCGTTGCTAACCCCTGTGCTGCTGACCAGGGTTTACTTCAACTCGTGGAGCAAGGGCTTCATGGTTTTCCTGCTCAATTACGCGCTCGCATTCGTAAGGACCAAGGCAGCAGTGGCAACCATGCTCAACATGAACCCTGGCTCGTACTGGAACCGGCTGAAGACCTTCTCCAACAACAAGAGCCTGATAGGGTCCATCATGAACACGAAGGTGGAGATGACGTTCGCGGTAACGATGTTCGTCCTTTCGTACCTTGCGCTGTCGGAATCCAACATATCCGGCGGCATCTGGCTGATGTGGTATGGGGTGCTGTACTCCCTAACCACGCTGTTCCTGCACAAGTATGGCTGAGGCGATGATGTACCTAAAGCTGCATGATGGCGAGAACGGCACGGTGATAGCCATGTGCGACGAATCGCTTATAGGCTCCGTGCTCGAGGCGGGGGACGTGGTCATAGACATAAAGTCGTACGCGGAGTTCTACATGGGCGCGCTGATGGACAGGGCCGGGGCGCTCAAGGCCATATTCAACGTGGGGTCCATACAGTCTGCCAACATCATAGGCAAGGAATCAGTGGCAGTGGCGCTGGAGGCTGGGCTTGTCAACGCCCAAAATGTCAAGAAGGTTGGAAACGTGCCATACGCGCACGCTTATACTGTAAAGGAGCCCCGCTAAAGCGCTCATTCTGTGGTGCAGGACGGATCCGACACCGCAATCGGGTACTGGGACGTTTGCCACCCACCTATGCCGGACTGCGACAGTGGTGCGTAGTACACGGTATTGGACATGTACTGGCTGCCCACGCAGTAGATATAGCCACCATATTGCTGGCAGGCCGCATCCTGGGTTTGTATAGGGTACTGCGTTGTGCTGTTCCACCGCACCATGCCATTTGTCGTGAGCGGTGTGTAGTATGACTGACTACTCTGGCCCGTGGAGTTGCTGCCCCCGGTGCAGTAGAGGTAGCCGCCAGACTGCACACATGCAGCCCCGCCAAGGCCGGAAGGATACAGGGAGTTTGTGGCCTGCCACTGCCCGAAACCGGTTATGGGTGATATATGTGAATAGTATAGGTAGTAGCCGGATGCGCTCTGCCCGATGCAGTATGCGAAGTCATTGTACGATGTGCAGGAACCCAGGTTGCTAGCTCCCGAGTAGTGCTGCTGCAGCTGCCATCTGCCTATGCCGTCTCCCGACACATTTGCAAATGACTCTGTGTTGCTGCCGCGCTGCACGCAAAAGATCGCTGATGCGTATGTTACGCAGGATTCCTTGCCGCTGCCGTTCTGCGCCGGAAAGCTCGATGTGCGGCTCCATGTGCCGGCTCCGTCAGTGTAGAGCTGCGCGTAGTACGATGTATTCGATGCCAATCCGTGCACTATTCCGCCAACGCAGTATGCGTAGCCCCCGTACGCAGTACATGATGCACCGTAGGATGGAAGTGGCGAGTTTGATGTGGGCATCCATACGGATATGCCGGAACCATTGACAGGGGCGAAGTATGTCGCGTTTGTGATGGTACTGCCCCCTCCCCTCTGGACCGCCACTGTGCCCCCCGTGCAGTACATGTAGCCTTGCGGGCCTTGCGGAGGGGAAGGCGGGGCGTGCGGGCTGCTGAGTGTATATGCCGCGGCAAGAAGCAGTGCGCACAGCAGCAGGCCTAGCACTAGGTTCTTGATAGATGTGGAACCGGAGCTGGACATTTGATGCGCCTGCCGCAGGGACTGTGGCAATCAGCCCTTGCCTGCCAACTTGAGTATCGCCTCGGCTATGTCTCCGTCCGTGGCTTCAAGCGCAGCACGGGCCTTGCCGCTGTCAGATACGCCCGACTTTTCCATGACCATCTTTACGTCCTCTTCGTTTATCTCCACGTGTACGTCGCTCCTTAGCTCCTTTACCGAGCCGCTGATCTGGAAGCTGGTCTGCCCCTGCGCCCGTATCTGTGTGACCTGGGGGTTATCGATGACTATCTGCCTGTCGCTGCACGCTATCACCACCCTGTTTGCCGCTATCTCCTCCGTGGTTATGCCGAGCTTGGCCATCATGTTCTTCATTGCCCTGGGGTCTATGTTAGGCATCATGCGCTCACCATTCATAATCTTCTTGCGAACAACGTGAGCTCGCTCCTGTTGTGCGGCAGCTTCTTGAGCATTATGCCCCCGTACTTGCCCTCAATGCCCTTTGTAACCGCCTTAACGTGCTTGTCCACATTGTCGTCGACGAGCTTCACTGTTAGTATAAGGGTGGCTGCATTATTAAGCATATCTGCAAACCTAGAGGCGAGTTGTGCGCTTGTCTCTGGTTCCACATTGGCGTCCACCAGAAGGAGGTCAGGCCTACCGAACTTGGCCAGGAGCGGTGCGTCAATCTCCTGCGCACGGCGGCGTATGTGGAGCACCGAGAAGCCGCCAGGTACGGAATCCGGGTCCTCCACCACGGTTACGGCGCTGCCCGGCGAAGACTGTGCTATTGTGTCTGACGTCTCCTTGGCGCGATCGGGGGATGCGAGAACGATGAGGGGTCTGGACTTGATGGAGCCATAGGCAAGCAGCGCGTTGTCCACAGCTATGACCCTGCCCCCGAGCGCCGATATCTCGGCAGTCCACCCACCTGGTGCGGCGCCTATGTCGAGCGCGAGGGAGGCGCGGCTGGCATCTATGTTGAAGTACTCCAGTGCCTCCCGCAGCTTGAACTCCGCCCTTTTAAGCTTGCGGGCGCCGCTGTTCGCACCGTGCCTGAAATAGTCTATTCGGTAGTTTAGCTTCATGCCAGAGGAAAGGAGCCCTATGAAAATCCGTTTCTGGAATAGCACCACGTACACGAAGTCCTGGGGCGTGTCTAAATCGGCCCTGAAACCCATGGTCTCGAGGATCCTGCCGGTATTTGTCTCTATGCTGTTGGCATTCTCCCCTGATGAGGAAACTATGTTGATTGCCTCTAGCCTGAAACTGCGGTCTGTGTGCAGGACGGAAGATAGTGCGGCGGCTAGCGCAGAATTGCCATTGTCCTGGTAAGGCAGCTCGGCCACTACGGGAACCATGTTGTATGTGAGAATGGGCTGGCGCCTGGCGAACGTGTCTAGGGCGGCTTGCGGCGGCGCGTCCATGTCCATGGCGAAGAACCGGTCAGACCTGACACTGCGGTCCAGCCTGCATTCGGAAGCGCCGAACAGCGAGCGTATCTCGCCTATGGCCCTATCCCTGAACCTGCCATCTGAAAAGAAAAGATATTTCTGCGCCATTTTCACACTGGGCTTGCCACCGCCGTTATCGCAGTGCGGAATTGGAGGTGTGGCTCGAATTGCCGTATGAGTAGTTCAAATAGAACGGTATTGTGGTTGGTATGAACGCGGTGCGCTGGTATGTTACCTTCCAGTTGCCGCACGACGTAGAGAGGTTTATCCCGTTGCTCGTGCCAAGTGTGACGAATGTGTTGGACCCAGGCACCAGCGAGGCGGTAAACGGCATCCTGAAGACCATCTTGGAGCCGCTGGGCATTGTGCAGTATGTGGATGTCACGTTTATCGGGAAGCCGAGGGTGTCGTTTATGTAGCCGGTCGCGGCCTGTGCCTTGTAGCTGTAGTTGATGTGCAGCAGCGGCTGCGGTGGGTTGTATATGGCGTTAAGGAGATACACTGCGGCGATTGACACGACTACCGCTACGAAATAAAAGAACACCGTGGTGCCTGTTTTCTTCTCCATGATCATCCCTGGCCCTGCGCGCGCCTGCCCGTCCGACATTGTCCTGTGCAAGTAGTTGTCTATTCCGCTCATATATAAACGTTTGTTTTGTGGGCATTGTGGCATAAACGGCAGGATGTTTAAGATACGGCTCCAATATGGGGATTCGTGGATTTTTGGCTGGTAGGCGCGTTATTAGGGGCTTGCCCTTAACCGCCGCTTTGCCGCTGTGGGGTCCGATTTGGTTTTAAGGACTTAGTTTTATCAAACTTTACCGTTTGTGCTCTCGGCACTTGCGGCTAAAAGGCGCCACAGGGAGAATTCGGCCATTTGCGGGATGCGGCTGTTTGCCACCTCGAGCACGGCTGACGTATTGGAGGCTAAGCTTAAATATAGTGGGGAAGAAATAGTGTGAATATCGAATAGGGGAATTGGATTTCGCGCTAATAGGTGGAATAGTGACATTGGTTGTTGCACTGACGTGCAAGGACGGAATAGTAATGGCCTCTGATACACAGGTCACAAGCGGTACATCTGGCGGATACATAGGGCAGGAGGGAAAGAAGCTCTATGCCGGGCTGGAGGGCCAGTACAAGATGGGAAACATGATTGTCGGCGTTGCCGGCTCGTGGGGCATGATAGAAAAGGAGCTGAAGATACTGAGCCAGTACGCTCCGCACATAAACCAGTACGGGCTTACGGAACAGCTCCAGCAGGAGATAAGGATGAGGATGGCTGAGGTAGTCAGCACGGAGAAGCAGATATGGCTGACCGCACACCCGGAGATGATGATGCATGGAGGGGGCGGGATGGGCCATGGCGAGGGCTTCCCTGGCGCGTACCTCATGGTAGCCGTGCAGATGCCGAGCGGGGAGAAGAAGATTTGGGAGATAATGTCGGATGCCACTGACCAGTTCATAGAGAACATAGGGAAAGGGGCGCAGGGGATGGGCAGCGGCGACGTGTTCGCACTCACATCACTGCAGAAGTACGACGTGCGCAGCTCCACGCTGAGCGAGGCTAAGGTGCTGGCGTACAAGGCGATTATAGAGACAGAGGACATGAAGGCCTTCGGGGTGGGCGGCAGGATCGACATGTGGGTCATGGGCAAGAGCGGCAGCGTCGAGCACATGAGCAAGGACGACATGGAGGACATAAGCAACGCCTACGGCAGGCTGGCAAAGGGAGAGGTAGACGCGCTCAAGAGCAGCGACATGGAGAAGCACTTCAAGCATATGGAGGACTCGCACAAGTTCCGCAGGGAGAGCCAGGTCCAGACCATGGTGATGCCGGGCATGCTCAGGCTGCAGAGGGGCGCCAGGAGCTCTCAGCCGCTTGCTGAAGAGTCAGCGACCGGAAACAGCGAAAAGAAGCAGCCGCGCACTAAGGACAAACAGGTTTGATTTGATTTCGGGGAGCAATCCCCGTTTTCCCAATTTTTAATTTTAAATCATTTACTTGCGGCAGCCTTGGGCACAGGAAGGCTTCCGCCTTTGGGCATTGGCAAAAACAAACCGCCTTCAGCCCACGGAAAGGCCCCTGACCCTTATGTCTCCAACCACGACGCCGTCTGTGGACTTCTTCTTCGTGGACATTGACTGTATGCCCCTGAGGAGGGACACCAGGTCCCCTGATATTATGACGTCCCTGACGCCCACGGTACCGCCGCGGGAGGGCCTCCACGCTATACCTGCATTCACGCTGAACTTGCCCGTGGTGGGGTCTGCACTGTTCACGCCCTGTATATAATCGACCACAAGGGCGTCCTGTGTCACGTCCTTCTCTTCCTTTGACGACACCACTATGTTTGCCGCGCCGCCGGACGATGCTGTGCCCTTTGCCCCCGCCTTGCGTGCCCAGTATGTGTCATAGAGGAAGCTTTCCACCTTTCCGTCCCTGAGCATTGTGATAGGGCGCCTTCTCTGGCCCTCAAGGTCGAACGTCCTGCTGTCGACGCTGTATTTTACCTCCGGATCGTCGAGTATGGAGATATCGGCGTTGCCTATCTTCATGCCGGGCCGCAAGGGCGTGCTCTTCCAGTACAGGTTGCCTCCGGTAAATGCCGGTTCGACTAGGGCGCTGAGCAGTTGGCCTGCCGAATATGCCGTTAACACGACCTCGTCGTATTTCCTGTCGTTCTTGACCCTTCCGTTGAGCGCCGCCATCTTCCTTTCTATGGAAGCCTTTATGCCGTTTATGTCTATGTTCATTGCGGTGGAGGAACCGCCGTCCCACACATCCGGCATGGGCTCGCCGGTGGAACTGTGGGTGTAAATGCCCATCTCCATGCTGAGTGCAGACCTTCTCTCACCTATGTCTACGCCCTCAGTGCTGACCACCTTCTTGGAGTAGTTGCCTGCCTTAAGCTTGGCGCCTGCAAGATCCCACTCTGGCGTGTCAACCGCAAGATCTATCATCTGCTGCCTAAGGCTGTCGAGTGAGTCATTGAGCTTGAACTCCAGATTCACAACTGATGCGCCTGTGCTGGGCACAGACGGTAGCGCCATGTTCTTGTCACGCTGCGAAAGCAACGCCATCTGGACTGCATGCTCCACGAGCGCGTTGTTAAAGTGTGGTGACGAGGACTGCCCGACCCTGTGGTCCTTTATGACCCGCAGATTGTATGTGGTGGATGATGTGTACGAAGGCGTAACCACCTTGTTCTGGTCAACATCGAACGTTATCTCGGAAGCCCCTACCACCACGACCTCGGCCTGGTATCCCCTACGCTTCAGCCTGGCCAGCTCCGCGTAATAGTCCCCCATCAACCCACCTTCAGGGACCTAAGGCGCAGGTGCGGCCCTCCGGAAGACACCGGCACGTTCTGGCCATTCTTTCCGCACAGCCCGCTGTCGAGCTGGAAATCGTCTGCTATGCCATCTATGCTTGCAAGCGCCTCTATGGTAAACCCGCTCATGCTGGCGCCGCCCCTCAGGCTTGCCACAACCTCCCCCCGCTTCACTTTGTAACCCTCGTCTATGCCGAATTGGAACGTACCGTCAGCCGGATTAGTCTCCCCTCCAGAAGCGGAGGTTATGAGATAGCCGTCCTTTATGCTCCTGATGAGCTCGTCGGCCTTCATGGCGCCCCTTTCGAAATACGTGTTGCGCATCCTTATCTGCCCTGGTACAGTTGCGTCCTCGGCCCTGAGGTTGCCCGATACTGGTAACCCTAGCTTCCTCGAGTATAGGAGATCTGTGAGGAACCCTTTTACGACCCCATTGTCCACTATCCTGACAGGGAATGACGTTGTGCCCTCGTCGTCGTATTTCATGTTGCAGTTAACTAGGGGCGTGTTCACTGCAGGCGCGTCTATTATGCTCACTGAGGCGTCTGCTATCTTCCTGCCGCGCAATTTGTATAGCAGTGCCTTCTCTGCCCCGTCGGCCTCGGCAAGGTGGCCTATCGCTTCGTGCGCGAATGTCCCTGCGGCGGATGGCCCTATAACCGTGGGAAGCACGCTGAGCTTTACGGGCACGCCATTGATCTGGGCACTGAGGCGCCTGTTTATCGTGTCCATGAGCCCCTGCATGTCGGTAAAGTCGAATATGTATCCAAGCGTCGTGTGCGCGGAGGCAAATGCGGACCCGACGCGGGATTGGGTGCCCCCCATTGCGTTCACGAAGACGTGGGAGTTAGGTATCGACTGTATTATTTCCCTGCCGTTCGTGTCCTGGTATTCCTTCCTTACCACCATTTCCTCATAGCCCACGTTTATGCTGCGTATCGCCGGATTTGAGCGCAGAATTAAGTCCCTGAGCTCCCGAACGTCGGCAACCTTGTCCTCGGGCGCCTTATCAAAGTTGGGGGTCGGCTTGATTATGTGGCTGCCCTTGAGCGGCGACATGTGCTTGAGGCGATCTGGGCCAATCATGAACTTGAGCCCCAGGGTGGCATCAAGATCGGCCGTGGTCGGCGGCCTTGATGTCGAGCGGTAGATTGCGCCGCCATCGACAAAAAGCTTTAGCATGTACGCATTGCTGTAGAATGCGCCTTCGGCGTTCACTACATCTTTGTCTGCACTGATCACGAGCCCCTTCGTAGTTTCATGGCGCAGGCTAGCCAGTTCTACGCCATTGGATTGCGCCTTCCTCAGGACGTTGTGCATCGTACACCCTCCCTGAAATTAACCCTACATCCGCTTAGGGGTATAGCGCATCGCTTAATATATAAATAAAGCGAAGTTGCCCAGTTTGATGGCGTTTGCTTGCGGTTTTGGACGCATCGTGGGCGTTGTAGAATTCCTCAAATCAGGCCAAAACTGGAGGTTTTAAAGCCTCCAGCTTCGGTTGTCATGATTTGACGACCATGACGACCAAAACTAGAACTCCGAAGTATAAAAAATTGATTGAAATC
>JAKAPJ010000032.1 GCA_021807115.1 Microcaldota archaeon | reverse complement strand
GTCCCCTCGTGAAAAAGTCGAGCCCCTTCAGGATCCCCGCGCCCCTGCTCTTGCCTGCGCCAAGCTCGCCCTCCAAATTCTCCAGCGCGCGGCCCACGGTGTAGACGTACACTATCTCGGAGAACTTCCCGTGAACGTAAGGCATTTCGTCGACAAACTTGGTGAAGTCGGAAAGCGTCATGTGGAAGTTGCCTGATTTCTCGGATATCTCGACGAACTCAGGATCCCTGGTAACCCACATCAGGGTTGCGGCAGCGCCCTGCGTGACCTCGGCGCCTGGCGCCTTCTTAACGTTGTAGTACGCAGTGTCGGCGCTTATCACCACCGACGACTCGGGGCTGCCATTGTCGCACGCAAGGCGAACCCTTGTGGTGGCCTCGTGGAGCGATATGACCCCTCCCACGCACGCATATGTTATGGGCACTACCCTTGCGTGCCTGAACATCTCCACTATTGGGCGGTAGCGCTTCTCGTCCTCGGCCAGCAGCTTGGAGAACGCTAGCATCAGTGCGACCTCGAGCTCGGGCCTGCTCCTGTCGGGGTTGCTTTCGGTGCCGAAGTATATGGACTTGACCGGCTCTGCCGTCAGCTTCTTGAGCGCAGCCTTGTCGCCCACCACGCCCTTCACAAAGTCGTATATTGAGTCTGCAACGAATGTGGCGTTGCTTTCCGAGAACCCGGGCAGGCGTATTGTCTCTATCCCTATGCCCTTGCGCATCTTGCTCTCGTTCACCGGGGCAGCCTTGATTATCATCTCCCTTACCTCGGCCGCGGTTGGCTGCCTCCATTCCTTACCGGCAGCCTTGGCAGCGTCAGCCTCCTTCTTTAGGGTAGCGTGCACCTCCTTCTCCGACACCGACATCGCCATCTGATCGGGCTTTATGAACAGCCCTGGCGTCGTGATTACCATCCTGTTTATACCTACTCTCGATGCGGACATGGATTTCCCCTTTTGTTGCCCGCCGCGCACAGGCGCACAAAGAGACGCCAGGTATGCGGCACGCAGCTTTACGCAGTTTATATTAAACGCTAAGCGATTTAAGCTTTTCATTTTTGACGCTTCCCGTCGGGTTTCGGGGCAGGACGGGGTATTTCGGGCGGCAGGCTGCGGGGGGAGGGGCGCGAGGAATTGGCAGCTCCTAAAGGAATAATAAAGTATCATGCATTAGTCATAGAGGGGTTTTATGGCAGTTAGTTCTCCAAAGCGCGCTAACATTGACGACGTGGTAAAGAAGATAGTAAATGGGGCCCTGGCGCTGCACGAAGTTGAGGAGCTGCTGGACCCCTATGACGCGGTAGACGCCAGGCGCGCCGCAGTTGAGCAGATTACCAAGGCGAGGCTGTCGGCCATAGGGGCGGCGAATCTGGACTATGAGCAGATAAAGGGCAAGAACGCGGAGAATGTCATAGGCGGCGTGGGCATACCGGTCGGGGTCGCTGGCCCGCTAAAGGTCCACGGCGCGTACGCCAAGGGAGACTTCTACGTGCCCCTGGGCACCACGGAGGGCGCGCTCATAGCAAGCGTAAACAGGGGCGCCAAGGCCCTGACGATGTCTGGCGGCGTGACTGCTAGAGTGCTAGGGGACAGGATGGCAAGGGCGCCTGTCTTCAGGGTCGGGGGCGTCGTGGAGGCAGAGGAATTCATGGGCTGGATATCGGCGAACATTGGGGAGATAAGGAAGGCGGCGGAATCCACGACCGCGCACGGCAAGCTCAAGGACGTGGTGCCGTTCGTGCTTGGCAACAATGTATGGCTGAGGTTCTCCTTTGACACCGGCGACGCCATGGGCATGAACATGGTCACAATCGCAGTTGAGAAGGCTGTAGAATTCATAGAGAGGGGCTTCCCCAAGGCAAGGTGCGTTGCGGTGAGCGGCAACATGGACAGCGACAAGAAGCAGTCTTACACAAACAACCTGCTTGGCAGGGGGAAGACGGTTGTGGCGGAGGCTGTCCTGAGTGAGGCGGTTCTGTCCAACGTGCTGCACACCACAGCCGACAGGATCAATGACGTGAACATAAGGAAGAACTGGCTCGGCAGCGCCAGGGCGGGCAGCATGCAGTTCAACGCACACTTCGCCAACATAGTGGCTGCGGCGTTCATAGCAATGGGACAGGACCTTGCACAGGTCGTGGAGAGCAGCAGCGGATACACCGCCACTGAGCCGCGCGGCGGTGACCTCTATTTCTCGGTGACTCTGCCGTCTATTGAGGTGGGCACGGTGGGAGGCGGGACGGCGCTGCCGGCGCAGAGGGCGGCGCTGGGCATACTTGGGATAGGGGGCGGAGACACGAAACCCGGCGACAGCTCGAGGAAGCTCGCGGAGGTAATATCCTCTGCGGTCCTGGCGGGGGAACTCAATCTGCTTGCGGCGCTCAGCGCCAGGGAGCTGGGCTCGGCGCACAGGTCGCTGGGTAGGAGATCAAGGTAGTGGCGCAATCACGGATGCACCGCTATGGCAAGAGGCGCACTCTTCAGTGTTATGTTTCTGATAACTGCGTAGCTAGTGCCGTTTATGATTGATATCTTCGATGCGCCTCCATCTGCGACATAGATGCGCGAGCCGCCCCCCGTGGTAGCGATCCCCACCGGGCCTGACGGAACATTCACCGTCTTTATCACCTTGCCGCTTATCCCGTTTATGACTGATATTGTGCTGTCGCCGCTGTTCGCCACGAATGCGTAGTTGTTCGACGCGAACTCCACGTATTTCGGATCTTTGCCGACTGCTATTGTACTTGACACGGCAAATGAGCCCGCCCCTATCACCGAGACCTCCTGCGCGCCCTCGATGGAGACGTACACGTACCCGCCGTCAGGCGCGACGCTCAAGCTGTACGGACCTGAGGCGGTGCTGACCGTAACGGTGTTGACCGTCTGGTATGTCGTGGCGTTTATTATGGATACTGTGTTGCCCGACCCGCCGCCGCTGTTCGCCACATATACGTAAGAGCCGTTCATGGACATGCCTATCCCGACGGGGTTCGGGCCTACCGATACCGTGTTTACAACCGCGTCGGATATCATATCTATCACGGAGACCGTGCCTGAGCCGTAGTTGGAGACGAACGCGTATGTGCCGAATGGCGAGATAGCTATGCCGCTCGGGCCCGCGCCGACAGGTATGACGCTCGTTACGGAGTTCGTCTTGTTGTTGATTACTGTGATGGTGTTGTCACCGTAGCTTGCCACGTACAGGGTAGAGCCGTCCGGTGAGAACGAAATGCTGCGCGGGTCTGCCCCCACGGGTATGTCGGAGACCACGTTTCCGCTGTCAGTGTCTATTACGGCAAGTGTGTTGTTAGAGAGCGCGACATATGCGTAGTGCACTATTGGCTGGATTATGACCCTTTGCACCATGGTGTCCACGGTACCGATACGGGACACTATACCGGATTTAGCGCCCTGGCTGTACACTATCCAAAGTGACCCTGAGAATCTTGTGCCTATGACGCTGGTGTTGAGCGGACACTGGAACATCATGGAGGCAGTCTGGCTCGGCTGTAACTTTATGGGCAGTATCTGGTACGTGGCCGGAGCCGTGGTGAGGTTGGATGAGCACCCGAGCTGGGTTATGGTTATTTCATGGCCGTTGAGCTGCGACATTGTTACGCTAAGGTTGCCGTCGCCCACAAGTATCGGGTTGGCGCAGGTGTAGCCTGTGTCCGCCACGCACACGTTGGAGGAATAGTTGTTGCTGCTGAAAACCCCGTAGTACACCAGTATGCCCAGCGCTATAGCGACGGCTAGGAGGGACCACCCGTTCACGAGGGAGTACTCCATGGAGGCCTGCATCTTCAGCCTCCCGGCCGAACCGCCAAGCATCCTATCGATTAGGAGTATGCAGATTAAGAATAAAAAGGCTACCGGGCGGTGCGGCAAACAGAGAAAGGCCGCGCCGCTAGCCTCCGTGCGTGCTTACTGCTGGTCCGTCTTCTTTGGCTTCTGCCCTTTGGACTGCGCAGTCGCGGCGCCCTGGTCCGGCACCGGCAGCTTGCCTGACTGCACATCAGACAGCCCGAAAACCCCTATCGGAGTTGGGAACCCCAGTCCCTTTGACTCGGTAGGTATGAATATCAGGTTGTTTTTCCCGCTTATGCCTATCTCGTAGAGCATGTTGAGGGACCTGAGCTGCATGGCATAGCGGTTCGTGCCGTATATGTTTGATGCATCGAGCATCTTGCTGGCGGCGAGCTTCTCGGATTCCGCGAGCACGACCCTGGCGTCCCTCTCCCTCGAGGCAACCGCGACGCGGGCCATGGCATCCTGCAGGGCTGAGGGTATCTTGACGTCCCTTATCTCCACAGATATGACGTTGACACCCCATGGCAGCACGCGCTCGTCTATTATCTCCTTGACCTCGTCGGCTATCTCGCTCCTGCCCTGTATCATCTTGCTGAGCTCGACCTTGCCTATTATGTCCCTGAGTGCAGTCTGCGCCGCAAGCGTCACTGAATCCTCCATGTTTGACACCTGCAGTACGGTCTTCTCAGGATTCTCGACCTTTGAGAACATTATTGCGTCTACGTCCACCGTCACGTTGTCCGACGTGAGGGTCTTCTCCGCGGAGAACGTGGTGGAGAAGGTCCTGAGGTCGTACGTGTAAGGGGTGGACTGCACAAGCGGTATCAGGAAGAAGATTCCGGGCCCGAATATGCCCTCGTACCTGCCAAGCGTGAGGACCGACGTCCGTTTCCACTCCGGCAGCACCCTTATGCCGAGTATCAGGTACAGTATGAGCACCAAGCCGAATGGAGCTAGGAAGGAGAGGTTTGACGTGGCGAATAGGGCGCCGAATAGGCCAGATATAACTACGCCAACGATGATCGCCTTAACAGATATGCTGCCCCTCGAGCCAGTGTTTATATTTGCATCTGACAAGCAAACCCCGGTTTAGGCTTGGGTGCTTACATATTTATCCCTTTCCGGTACGGGGCGCAGGCGCGCATGGGACTCACGCAAGCCTGTCCCTGAAGTACTCGTATGTTGTGAGCCCGAACACATTTATTAGTACAAGCGACACTATCACCAGCACCGTGTCCGTAAGAAAGTCGCCAGGCGTCCACGAATTCCCAAGCGCAAGGTTCACCACGAACTGGAAGGCGTTGAATATAACGAAGACCGCGAGCAGCAGCAGGATATAGGGCATGGAGCCGCGGTTGCCCAGCATCCTCAGCACGTGAGCAAGCTTGCCGAATGCGTCCTTCACGAGCGCTATGGGGCCCTCGTTGTCCTCGAATACCTGCAGCAGCACGTATGTGATTGGTATGGACGCAGGTATGTATACAAATGCGACAGAGATGGACAACCCGGCGGAGTACGCCTCGTACACGGAGTAGAAGGTTATGATTGGGTAGAGTATCACGACCCATATGGCTATCGTTGGTGCGTACTTGGCGGCGGACCTGATGCTCGCGTAGAAGCCCCCTCGCCCCTGCCGGTGGGACTTGATGTCGACCAGCATGGCCAGGTTCAGGTATGTGGAAGAGAATGCCACAAGAATCTGCGTTATGAACCAGAACAGGATGAAAAAGGCGAACCGGTGCATGCCGACCAGCGTACCTGCGCCCACGGACGCTATGAGCGCCTCTAGGTATGCGCCGCCGTCGTAGGAATACACGAAGTTCATGCCTTCCGCTATGGCCAGCCCCACGGCGACCATCAGGAATGAGTATACCACAAGCCTCTTGTCCTCGTATACCGTCCTGAGCGTGGCTGCGGTTATCTCCTTGAGTGCGGCTTTCGCGGCGGCGTTGTTATTTCCTACCCCCATCGTCCATTACCCTGACGTTGTGCCTATCCGCATCATATCGCATCATATCATATTAGAAGCTATGTAGTCCGGAGCTAGGGCCACCACTATCACGTGCGTATTGCCCGACACTGCGTACGGCTGGATCCCCAGCGTCATCCGGGCGTTGAACGTCACGCCAGGGGGGATCCGGAATGCCGATGGGCCGCCGAAGTCCTTCTCCGCCGCCGGGTCATCCGTGATTACCATTAGCGAGATTGTCTGGTTCGTGGAGTAGTTGTTCATTATTGCGGCGGTGACCTCGAAGCCTGCCGGCGTGTTCACGTCTGACAGTATCTTCACGCTCAACATCCTATGGCTCACATACGCGCCGTGCAGCCATATGCCAAGCGCCACGGCGAGCAGCGCCATCAGGGGTATTGCAGCCAGCACCACCTTTGACATTTTGTTCATCCCGCGTTGCACGGGCCCCTCGTCCCAGTAGTATACCGCCAGTATCAGCGGCACGAAAGGCAGGAAATAGTACATCTGGTCCCTGAAGGACAGGAAATACGGCAGGAACGGTGCTATGGGCAGCAGCATCCTGAACCTGCGCGCGTCGCTGTAGAACAGCGCGAGGGAAATAGCGTAGGCGGCGACTGGCACCAATGTAAAGTACCACTGGGGCATAGGCAGGAACGCTATGCTGAATTCGCCTATGTCGAGCCCCGATGGCAGGAAGCCGCCGACCCCGAACACTGAAAGCATATTGCCCATGGGTAAGATGGGGGATGATGTGGCAAAAACGGCGTAGACCGCGGCGAAGACCGCAGCACATGCGGCGAACTGCATCAGCGCGTGGCGCAGCCCGTGGGGCCTTAGGGACATTATAAGGAAGAAAGGGATGACCGGCCATGCGAGCTGGGTGGTGCATGCCGCAGCGCCCATCAGCGCCCCGGAGCGCAGTGGCCTGTCTCTCATCATGTACGCCAGTAGCAGCAGCACTGAAACGGCAATATACTGGGACACGTGGTATGCCGTTTCGCCTATGAAAAACAGCCACAGCGCAATAGGAACAAGCAGCATGCCGTTGAACCCAGAGCGGTAGTAAAGCAGGAATGCGGAGAACACGCACACCGCGGTGCCGTACATCACGAACTCGAACCAGAACGTGGTTTGGTCCCGGGGGGCTAGTGCGGAAATCGGGAGTGCGGATACGAAGCTGAGCGGAGGGTAGTCGTACGAATACTCGTAGCTGCCGTTGAGCATTATCGTGGGCTGCATGTCGAGGTATGACATTATGGGAGCCATGCTGGACGTATACGGGTTCACGCCAGAAAGCAGGAGGTTGCCGGCATAATAGTTGTATGCGACCTCGTCAGAGGTGTTGATCACGTGGTCTACGCTGAAAAGCACGGCATATGCCACGATGCCGATGACGACAGAAAGGGCCAGCATCGCAACGGCGGACTGCGGCCCGGTCAGCTTGCGGTGGCGGAGAAGGAAGCGCGATGACAGGTATATCAGCGTGACTGCGACAGATGCAGAAACAAGCTGGAAAAGCAACAACGTGCCCAGTGATACAAAATAAAGGATTATTGCGGCGGGTATTACCAGAACGGCCGAAATGGCCAGCTCGACCTTGCGTCCGCGCAATGGCCTGAATAATGCGATTATTGATAGCAGCGCAATGCAGAGCACCTCGACCATCCCGTACGGGCTGAAGTACAGGTAGTTGGAGTACAACTCGTATGCTGCGAAGAGCCCTACCATGGCAAGGGGCAGCGCAATGTGGTCTTCCATGGGCACCAGTATTGGCTTTGTACTGCGGGTTTAAAGTTAGCGTGCTATTTGGACATACGCAGTATAATCACTGCTCATCGCTATTACTATGGCCCGTGTTGAGCCTGAAAGCTCGTTGGGTGGTATGCCGATTTCTACTGCGAACCTGTAGCCAGTATGGGAAGGCACCGTCACCGCGTTCGGCCCGGCATAGTACTCCTCGCGGGGCGGGTTGGATGTAAGGACTATGAATGATACTGTTTGGTTCGCGGCGTAGTTGTTGTATACTGTGCCGCTTATTTCTGAATAGTTCGAAGTGGCGTTTATCGAAGCCCCGCTTATAGTGATAAGCGGGTAGCTGGCGTAGGCACCGTGCAGCAGCACGGCAACGGCCGCGAGCAGGAGGATTGCAGCCCCGGCGATTCCTGGCACTATCTTGTAGAACCGCAGCCTGCGGCCGGCTGTCGGCCTGCCGCAGTAATACACCCCTATGAGAAGTGGGATGAATGGCATTGCATAGTAGGGCTGATTCCTTGTGGAGAGGAAGTACAGCAGGAAGGGGGCCACTGCAATCAGAGGCGAAAACGACCGCGTGTCTGAATAGAACAGTAGCAGCATCAGCACGTACACCACTCCGGCCAGCGCTGTGAAGTACCACAAGGGCAGGGGGAACAGCACCATGCTCAATTGTCCGATGTTTATGCCGGAGGGCAGGAAGCCGCCCTGACCAACGAGGAGCAGTATGTTGCTTATGGTGGAATGAGGGGACATTGCGATGAAGTACGATGCGGCGAGAAGGGATGCGGCTGCGCTTGACGCGACTTGGACGATGGCGTGCCTCCTGCCGTGCTCCCTCAGCGCAAGAACGTAGAAGAATGGCAGCGCGGGCCACGCCAACTGGACCGTGCATGCCGCGATTCCGAGCAGCGCGCCTGACAGATATGGCCTGCGCCTCTCCGCATAGGCGATTGTCAGGAGCAGGGATATCGCGGCGTACTGCGGCACGTGGTAGGCGGTCTGCCCCACCATGGACAGCCAGGCAAACATGAGCATGAGCGAGTATTTGTTGAACCCTGACCGGCAGTACACGAAAAACGACGCACACGTGCATATGAAGAGGCCGAGCAGTATTGAGGGAAACCATACCGCTTGGCTTGGCGGAACTATGAGGGAGACGGGCAGGAAGTCGATGAAGCTCAGGGGAGGGTACCCGTATGCGTACTCGTAGCTGCCGTTGAGGCTCGCGGTCGGCACCATGCTGAGCCTGGCCATTATGGGCATCATGCTGGACGTATAGGGGTTTTTGCCAGCAAGGAAGAGCGCGGCTGCGTAGTAGTTGTATGCCACCTCATCGGATGTGGACACCAACAGATTTGAGCTGAACAGGACCACGTATGCGGCAAGCGCTATTGCAGCGGAGAGTGCCACCACTGCGGCAAAGCGCGCATATGGGCCGAGCCGCCTGCGCCGCAGGGCGTACCTGGACGCCAGATATACGAGTAATGTTGCTATCGCCGCGGATGCAAGCTGCAGCGGCACCCATGCGCCGAAGACGTAGTAGTAATACGCGAAGAGCACCAGCAGTGTCAGCGCGGCGCAGGCAGCGAACCATGCCGTGCCGAACTCCGAGGAGGGATCGACGAAAAATGCCGCAATAGACAGCAGCGCCAGCAGTACCAGGGCGGAGAGCCAGGAGGGGTTGAAGTAGAGGGCGTCGGAATAGGAGGCGTATGCGAAGGAGAGGCACACGACCGCCAAGATGAAAAGGATAGCTTTCTTCATGCGCCGCGCCGGCTGGGTGGAATTATGGATTGTCCTCTGTACCTGCACGTCGGCTCGTTGGCGGACCGCGCTGCCGGACATTACACATGCCTCATGAGGCGCGATTGCCGCCTTTAGCCATTAAAGAGCAATCCACAGACGATATGGTCGGTATGTATTAATATTATTAGCTCCGCGCATGTCTGGCCGGACGCTCAACGGCATTAAGTTGGCTTCAGGCTCTTGGCAGTGGCGTAGCACTTCTCCGCCTCGTCCTTCTTTCCGAGCTTTTCAAGTGCGTACCATTTAGCCCCATGGGTAAAACTCTTTAGGATTGATTGCGATGGCTTTTTCATAGCACTCAAGTGCCACTCCTACTGGTTTTTTATGTGGAGCAACATATACCCCTTTGTTACCCCATGAGTTTTCATCGTTTGGGCCCATCGCAATCCCGAGGGCAGCGGGTTTGGGCCATTCTGGGTTAATTATAAAGTGCGATTGTCGGGATTTGAACCCGAGCTGCAGCCTTGGCAAGGCCGCGTCCTACCAGACTAGACTACAATCGCGCAGTTGAACAGATATATTTTTAGGGAATATTATTAAAATGGTGCGCATAAGGCAGGGCATGGCTGGACACGGTTCCGTCATATGTGGAATAATTGCGCAACATTAAAAAGGTTATCATGGCATTCTTCATTGTCACTGTGGTTACTGTGGTGGGATGGCAAGCATCAATATCAGGATAGCAGGAGCGAACGGGGATGGGATAGAGTCCGCAGGCTCAACGCTCATAAAAATAGCGGCCAAGAACGGCTTCCACGTATTCGGGTATCGTGGGTACCAGTCCATAATCAGGGGCGGCCACGTATGGTACCAGATACGCATAGGCGAGGAGAAGCTCTACAGCTGCGGAAACGGGATAGACATACTTGTTGCCATAAGCCAGGACTGCATAACGAACCAGGCGGAGCACCTCAATGACAACGCCATTGTCATATACGACCCCAGAAGCGTGAAGGTAGACGCGCTTGGCGGCAGGTACCGCCTTATCCCGATACCGCTGCTCGAGTTCGCCGTCCAGGTGAGCGGGACGAAGCCGTTCATGAGGAACATGGTAGCCATAGGGGCAATGCTGAAAATAATAGGCATGGACATTGGCATAGTGGAGCACGCCGTAAGGAGCATGTTCGGCAGGAAGGGGGAGGCGGCGGTGGCCGAGAACCTGAAGGCCGCGGAGCTTGGATACAACTACCCTGGCATAACTAAGATGTACGACCTGAAGGGCGACGGCACGCACCGGCGCACGCTGGACGGAAACGCGGCGTTTTCGATAGGTATGTACGCGGGAGGGTGCAAGCTCTACGCGGGGTATCCCATGACGCCTGCAAGTACCATACTGCAGTGGTTCGCATCCCACGAGCACAAGGGGGTAATGGTCAAGCAGACGGAGGACGAGATAACTGCGATAAACACCGCAATAGGGGCGGCCACGGCGGGGGTGAGGGCCGCGTGCGGCACAAGCGGAGGGGGTTTCTCGCTCATGGTAGAGGGGCTGGGTTTTGCCGGCATGGTGGAGG
>JAKAPJ010000009.1 GCA_021807115.1 Microcaldota archaeon | reverse complement strand
CATGCCCTCCAGCTTTCCGTGGTACGCGTCGAGCTCAAAGGTCCTGCCGCTGTGCGGTATGTAGTACCTTGTCTTCTCCAGCGCCCTGCCTTCAGAAAGCGCAAGTATGAGTTCAAACTCCTTCTTGGTTATCGGTCTCTCCCCTTCAATCCTTTCGTAGTCGTCCTTCGTTACCTTTATGGTAAGTATGTACTCCCTGCCTCCGTCCACCTCGCGCGCCCTGACCCACTCCCCGCTCGCGCCGTCCTTGACATAGGCCTGCCGCAGCTCCTCGTGCTGATATGAAGACAGGTCCCTAGGGAGCTGTGCCACAAGGAACTTACGCTCCCTTTCAGGAGCCACAGTGAAACTGTCTTCGGCTGCCATGGACGTAAGGTGCCTAGGCAGCACGGTTATCTGACCTGCCATGCAAATCCACTACAAGACATATACTATATCGCTTGGCTAATATTTAAGCGGTCCACTGCGTTAGACACATGTCCATCGGCTCCGGCGGCCGTTAACCGCCACCCGCCGTGGATATACCCAGGATCGGTGTAGGACAATGTAGATGCGCATAGGTGTAAAAGGGCTGCTCGCCAACTGCCGCAGAAGATCCGAGCGTCCGGTGCAATGCTATGCGGCTGGCAGGTAGCTTCCTATGCGCTCTATTTTCACTCCGGTGGACGGGTAGCGGTCCACAAGGCCGCTCTTTGCTCCGTAGCCACCAATCACACCCTTCGCGTTGTAGCTTGCCAAGTTTATGCAATCCTCTATCCCGCGGCCGTCTATCAGCCCGGTCACGAACCCTGATGAATATGCATCGCCAGCGCCTATTGTGTTGATCTGCCTTGCCTTGAAAACGCCTGCCTTGTATACACGCCCTTCGCTTGCTACTATAGACCCCCTACCTCCCATGGTTATTATGGCTGTGCCAGCCACGGCCCGGGCAAGGGATATCAAGTTCTTTCTGTAGTTGCCCGAACCAACGAATCTTCCTGCTTCATCTATGTTCATTGCCACGAGGTCCACTTTGCCCATCGTATCCCTCATCCCCCTTATACCTATGTCCAGTTCCATCGAGCCAGGAAGCAGTGCAACTTTTATTCCGTTTTTGGAGCAGTAGCCAAGTACCTTGGGCAGCACTGAATAGCTTTTTCCTGAAAGCGGGCTTATGTACATCCATTGGGATTTGAAGTCCAGCCTAAGTTCGTCCGCGCCCATGGTGTCTGCTATACCCCTCATCGACAGTATTATCATGTGGCCGTTGCTCGATACCAGTATATTTGTGAAAGGGGTTTCCCCTTCCGTGCGTATAAGGTATCTTGTCGATACCCCAATGCGCCTCAGCTCGTCGACTATGAAGTCCCCGTTGTAGTCGTCGCCTATCTTCGAAATCACCGCCACATCCTTTTTGAAATTCGCGAAAGTCGCAGCGGAGTTTGTCGCGCCGCCCCCTGTGAACTCCAGCCTCCTCACTACCTCTATCTTCTTGTCCAGCGGGATCTCTAGGAAATGGCTTCGGGGCCCCGACTCCAGGCTGCTGGCCCCTGCGAAAAGGAAAATGTCCTTTGTGGCCGAGCCGAGTGTGACTACGTCAAGCATGGTTGCTATTCGTTGTTAACAAATAAAAACAGTTTGGCGCCGCCAGAGGGTGGCGCATTTCAGTGTCGCCTAGGCTTGAAGCCGGAAAGAAGCAGAGAGTTTGAGACCACCGTAAGCGAACTCAGCGCCATGGCCGCCGCCGCAAGCGCAGGCAGGACGTCGTATACGCTCACAGTGAAGAACGGTATCAGTGCACCGGCAGCCACTGGTATCAGCACTGCGTTGTACGCGAACGCCCAGAAAAGGTTCTGCCTTATCTTCGACATCGTACTTTTTGCAAGCCTGAGCGCAAATACCGCGTCATAGATGTCATTGCGCATCAAGACCATGCCGCCCGCCTGTATCGCCACGTCCGTACCGGCGCCTATCGCTATGCCCAGGTCTGCCTTTGTCAGCGCCGGTGCGTCATTCACCCCGTCGCCTATCATTGCGACCTTCCTGCCAGCCCGCTGTAGCTCTGCAACCTTCCTCATCTTGTCCTGGGGTTTGGCGCCAGCCACCACATTGTCTATGCCAAGTTTCTTGGCTACTGCATTTGCAACAATGCCATTGTCTCCCGTAATCATCCATACATCCTTCCTGTCTGCGTGCAGCATGTCTATGGCACCCCTGCTGCCGCTTTTGATTGCATCAGCAAGCGCTATGATCCCTACTATCCTCCCGCCCACCCCTACTATGAGGCATGTCTTCCCCTCCATCTCCAAAGACTGCACCATTTTCTCCGCAGCCGCTAGCTGCCTCTCCTCGAAGAGACCCCTGTTCCCGACCGCCACTACCTCGCCTTTCTGCGCCGTGGCAATTATGCCGCTGCCCTGCCTGTAGCTGAATTTTTTGGGCAGCCTCAGCGGCAGCCCAGACGCCCTGGCCTTCTCGACTATCGTCTTGCCCAGGACGTGTTCCGAGCTCAGCTCAGCCATGGCCGCATACCCGAGTATCTCCCTTGGGCTATACGTGGATGTCTTTATTATGTCGGTAACCTGTGGCCTGCCTGCGGTCAGCGTGCCTGTCTTGTCCAGCATCACCGTGTCTATGGTGCTTCCGGCCTGCAGGCTACTGCCGCTCTTTATGAGTACGCCATTCCTCGCTGCGGTGCCGGAGGCGACCAGGAGCGCGGTCGGTGTCGCTATGCCCAACGCGCAAGGGCAAGCTATTATCATGACGCTGACAAACACCAGCACCGCGGTCCCAGCACCCACGTGGCCGAGATAATACCATCCCAGCGAGGCGAGCACGCCCACCGCCACAACTAGGGGCACGAAATACGATGCCGCCCTGTCGGCCAGTTCCTGCACGGGCACCTTGCTTGAGGCGGCATCCTGAACTATCATTATGATCTGCGACAGCGTAGTGTCGTTCCCGACCCGCATTACCCTGGCCCTAAGCGAGCTTGCAGAACTTATGGTGCCTCCAGTCAGGGCATCCCCCCTCCGCTTGGCTGCAGGCACGCTCTCCCCCGTGATCATCGACTCGTCCACCTCGCCCTCCCCATCTACTACCACCGAATCTGTTGGCACTTTTTCCCCCGCCCTCACCAGTATAATGTCGCCAGGCTTCAGCCCATCCGCGGGCCTGTCGATGACCCTGCCCCTGGCAACCACATGAGCGACTTTCGGCTGCAGCGCTACGAGTGCAGCCACGGCATCAGACGCCCTCGATTCAGCATTCCTCTGCATATACATGCCCGCAAGTATCAGTGTTATGATTACCGTGGATGTGTCATAGTACATCCCACCCCCGCCGAACGCATGGGGGAAGAAAAGTACAACTGTGCTGAATGCCCATGCTGCAGTGGATCCTATGGCTATGAGCGTATCCATGTTGGCAGACCTGTTCCTTACTGCGTCCGCCACCCCTGCATAGAACCTCTCTCCTGAATAGAACTGCACTATGCTTGCAATTACAAACGCCATGTACCCACCGTATGGCAGGCTGATTGAGTACGTAAGCACCGCGACCACGGCAGTGAGCGGCGTGGCCACCATCAGTGCCGACCTCAGCGCGGCCAGTTCCCTCTCCGGCCTTTCGAACTGCACCTTGCAGTTTGTGCTGCAGAAGTAATACATTCTCCCCTGCCTCTCGCTTGTGAGTGTAGTGATGCCTTCATTCACATACATACCGCATATCGGATCCGTAGTCATAAATCACGCCCTTTTGTGTTTGGCCTCAATAGACTGCCTTGCTACGGCCAGACTGCAGCTGTCGTGCTTTGAGCACCAATCATAGCACGCATCCGCAAGATCCCTAGACAAATAGTGCAGTCCACATACCCTGCACAGGTATCGCATAGCGCCTACACCTTTGCATACCTGCCAGGTGCGCTGTCGAAGCTCTTCTTGCACTGTGCAGAGCAGAAAAAGTACATCCTGCCTCCATGGCGGCTGCTGAATTTCGACCCACCCCCTACCTCCATCCCGCACACAGGATCCATCATTCTATCGCCAGTTCCAGCACGGCATCTCAAGTTAAAGCAAAATACCTTTCGCATTTCAAAAATCTGCATCCACGGTTAACAACCGATGCAGTATCAAGCTTGATACGCACAAACGCGGAGTGCACAACGGTTTATAGAGTTTGTCATAGAAATCTAATCTGTCGGGAATCCACAGTCGGGTTGTGCATCCCTGATATCTGAGGCCGTATGAGGGAAAGAATAACCACCGGGGTCGATGGGCTGGATGACATGATGGGCGGCGGCGTACCCAAGGGCAACCAGGTCCTGCTCGCTGGCGGGCCCGGCACTGGCAAGACACTCTTCACATTCGCCTTTGTGTACAAGAATGCCCAGCTCGGCAGGCCAGGCATAATAATATCGCTGGAAGAGAACGCCGAGGACATAGTAGAGAACGCCAAATCCGCATTTCCTGAATTCACCGGCATAGACGACATGCTCCGGTCCGGTGAGATAACAATCTACGACGCCAAGAAGCTCATGACCGCGCTGTTCGGCAATCCGGATATGACCAGGCTGGAGCTTGCGGAGCGGTTCTTCAAGAGCGTAAGTACGCAGGTTGCGCCTATCATAAAGGAGGCACACGCGCAGACCATCGTCATAGACAACATGACTATACTGCGCATATTCTTCAAGGACGACTGGGAATACCGAAATTTTGCCGTCAGCCTCCACGACTCCCTGAAGGAAGCTGGCGTTACTGGTATAATCATAAGCGAGCTATCGAGCCCCCAACGGAGCAAGCTGACTTTCGAGCAGGAGTTCTTCGAGGTGGACGGTATAATCATGCTCTACCTGCGGGAAGGCTCTGGCGAGGGTGCCGATACCAGGGTGAGGACCATTGAGGTGCTCGAGATGCGGGGCACAAGCCACAGCCTCAGGACCATGCCGTACGAGGTCACCCCGCACGGCCTATGCATATCAAGATAGGCACGGCTTTCCATGGCCTTGCCGCGCCGGCAAAATAGCAATATTTTTAAATTATTAATCCCAGAGCTAATCATGAGGAGGGCATCCAGGCGGTCCGTGGCCGGAACCGCGGAGTTCAGGTTCATGTACATCCTCGTAGGGTACTTCGTACTGCTTGCGCTGCTGTTCTATTTCGTGCACCTCGGCCAGCTGGCGTGGGACATACTGGCACTGAGCGCGATAGGCTGGCTTGTAATAGAGGGGAGCCGAAACAGGAGACGTCTAACCCGCGCGCTGGAAATAGGGCTGTTCCTAATGCTCTTCGACCTCGTGGCGGAGAACGCCGGCTGGTTTGCTGGCCTGTGGCATACCGTGCCATCGAATCTCATGGGAATTGTTCTGGCACTGGGCGTAGTTCCAGTCCAGGTGATGTGCATAGCGCTTTTCGGTGGGGCTGCATGGGCTCTGTACCTGCCGCGGAAGTTCAACAAGTGGCATTCGCTTGCCGACTGCATAGTATTCGCATTCTTCGGGGCACTGGGCGAGCGGCTGCTCATAGGGCAGGGGCTGTTCGTATACACCCTGTGGTGGAACAGCTATCTGGCTTTTGCCGCATACTTAGTTACATGGGCCATACTGCACGCCGTAAGATACAGGGTTCTTACGGACTGACTACAAGGCCAATTGTACAGGTGCAGCTCTGATACTTTCATGGCTTCTGCGAGAGTTGCAAGGCCCGCGCCAAACATGTGCACAAGACCAACTGCGGGATAAAAAGCATGCGTGGGTGGGGAAGGTGCGCCTTTATCGCACAGGAAGGCAAATCCGAAATCCTGCAATTTCGCCCACGCATCTGCGCCTTCTCAGTACATATACACGCGCTCCAGATATTTATGCCGCCAAGTACCCAACTAGGTAGCAGTCCGCATCCACGCATGCAAGCAATACCTGTAAGGGTACTAGCACATTTAAATACTAGGTATCCTACAGTATACCAATTGTGAGAAAGTACGTAGGTGAAACAATGGCTGGCGATATCAGAATGGATAGCGTAATAACATCAAGCTGCGCCATGCCAAGGGCCGATACCAAGCCAAAATGCCCAACACTGAGCATGATGAGGCTGCTGGGCAAGAAGTGGACAGTGCCAGTCCTCGAAGAGCTCTACTTCTCCGGCAACAAGGTTTCCTTCAACGATTTGCAGTCCTCTGTCGGGGGAATAACACCTAGGAATCTCAGCAAGTGCCTCAAGGACCTCTACGCCACGTCCGTAATAAGCAAGGGCGAAAGGTGGGAGGGAAACGTGCTCCACACTGAGTATGCGCTCACAAAGAAGGGCGAGGCCGTTGCGGGAGTTATAAAGAAGGCAAAGGAAGTCGGAATTTGCTGGTATGGGATGAACTCGTACTGCAAGTACATAAAGTGCAGTGCCTGCAATGTCTTCGGGAAGCCCTCCGCCAAGTCATCCTGATAAAGCCCCCCTGGCACCCATGCTTAATCGCGCCGACAAACTCCCCTGTTCCAATGGTATCCCGTCGGATACTCGCTTCTTTTTAATATACAAAACACAAATCAAAGGGGCGCAAGCTTCAGTGATTTGAATGCAGGACGAACACGCATTGCAACAGACAGACACTACCATAGGCATCATAGGAACCGGGCAGGTGGCCCTAAACCTTGCAAGGGGCCTTTCAAGGGCCGGCTACTCCGTTGTGCTCGGGTCAAGGCATCCGAACGATGTCATGGATCGGATGGAGAGGCTACCAAAGAATGTCATGATAAAACCCCAGTCCGAAGCCGTGGCTGCCGGAAGTATTGTGATAATTGCCGTGCCCTTCTCTTCAGTAAGAGATACGGTAATTGGGATAGGACCTGCGAAGTTCAGGAACAAGACCGTGGTTGACGTGACAAACGCAATAACGCGCAACCTTGACCTGGCAATAGGCTTCACCACTTCCGGTGCGGAGGAGCTTTCCAAGATGCTGCCAAAAACAAACGTGGTGAAGGCGTTCAACACCATATTCGCGGAGCACATGAGCACAGGTGTGCTGCACGGCACAAAACTCACGATGTTCGCATGCGGCGACGACCAAAAGAGCAGATCAGAGGTAATCCGGCTTGCGCAGGACATCGGGTTCGAAGCGATTGACGCGGGCCCCCTCAAGGCCGCGAGATACCTCGAGCCGCTAGGCCTGCTCAATATCTCCCTAGCATTCGCGCAGAGGATGGGGACGAAAATAGGATTCAAGCTCGTAACAGGGGAACTGGGGCAGCCTGCGGTGCACCAGCACCCTGTGCGCCGCACCAATGCCAAGTAGCTGCCTCTATTCACTTGCCCTTCATGTGGCGGGCCAGCTCTTCTGCATGATATGTTATCACAAGATCAGCCCCCGCCCTCTTTATTGACATCAGTATCTCCTCCGCCGCGGCCATGCCGTCCAGCCAGCCGTTCTGGCTAGCCGCCTTCACCATCGCATACTCCCCGCTTACATTGTAGCCAACAAGCGGTGCGTCAAAGCGCTTCCTCGCCTCCGATATGACATCAAGGAACCCAATGGCCGGCTTGACCATCACCATGTCGGCGCCCTCCCTTATGTCAAGTTCTATCTCCCGCATCGCCTCCCTGGCGTTTGCTGGGTTCATCTGGTACGACCTCCTGTTTCCGAACGACGGCGCGGAGCCCGCGGCGGACCTGAACGGCCCGTAGAATGAAGATGCATACTTTGCGGAATACCCCATGATGAGAGTGTCTTCGTATCCATGCAGGTCAAGTCCTGCCCTTATCGCAGCCACCTGCCCGTCCATCATTGCGCTTGGCGCCACCACGTCCGCCCCTGCCTTGGCGTACTGCACCGCAGCCCTAGCCAGTAGCGGCAGCGTCCTGTCATTGTCAACATTCCTCCCCTTAAGCACCCCGCAGTGCCCATGGGCCGTGTACTCGCAAAGGCACACGTCAGCCATCACGACCATGGACGGCACGCTATCATGCACGGCCCTTATGGCCGCAGGCACGACCCCGCTGCTCGCGTACGCGTGCGAGCCCACGCTGTCCTTGGACTTAGGTATGCCAAAAATGAGCATGGACTTTATCCCGCAGTCGGCAAGCTGCGCAGCATACCTGCCCACAGTGTCATGCGAGTACCTGTGTACGCCCGGCATCGCGCCTACCTCTTCCACAACGTGCCTGCCGTGCCTCACAAACACCGGAGCGACAAATTCCCCGGCATCCAGCCTAGTCTCGCTCAGCATGCCCCGCAGCACATCGTTATTTCTCAGCCTCCTCATCCTTTGGCCTATTCTGCTAGCCATTCCACCCTCCATCCAAATCACCGCAACCCCTCCATTACCCTTCCAGCGGCATCCACCGTCATCCCTATCTGGCCCTCGCCGTGAGATGTGGAGACGAACATGGATTCGAACCGCGAAGGCGGCAGGTACACCCCATTCCTAAGCATGCCCCAGAAGAACTTCCTGAACAGTTTCGGGTCCGTAAGCTTCGCATCGTCAAAGTTCTCTACATGCCTGCCGGTGAAGAAGACCCCCAGCATGGAGCCAACCCTGTTTACTTCCATGTCCACGCCGCTCCGCGCCGCGGCATCAGCTATACCCCGCTCCAAGTCGCCCGACTGCCTCTCCAACCTCGCATAAGCACTCCTGTCCAGCAGCGACAGTGTTGCCAGTCCAGCAGCCATGGCAACAGGGTTTCCTGACAACGTTCCTGCCTGGTAAACAGGACCGTTTGGCGCCACAAGGTCCATTATCCTGCGGCCAGCGCCGTATGCCCCCACAGGAAATCCCCCTCCTATTATCTTGCCAAGGCACGTTATGTCGGGCCTTATGCCGTACAGTCCCTGCGCCCCGTGCGGCCCCACCCTGAAACCTGTTATCACCTCATCGAATATCAGCAGCGACCCGTTTTCCGTGCACAGCCTCCTCGCCGCCTCAAGGAACCCCCGCCGCGCCGGCACGACTCCCATGTTCCCTGCGACCGGCTCCACGATAACCGCGGCTATATCATTCCCCATCCTGCCAAAAGCCCCGTCCAGCGCCTCAATGTCATTGTACCGCAGCGTAACCACGTCCCTCACCGCGCCCGGCAGGACTCCTGCTGATTGGGGTATGCCAAGTGTGGCAAGGCCCGACCCCGCCCCGGAAAGGAACTGGTCCGCATGCCCATGGTAGCAGCCGTCAAATTTTATCACCTTGGCGCGTTTCGTATACGCCCTGGCGAGCCGTACGGCTGACATTGTGGCCTCTGTTCCCGAGTTGACGAACCTTACCTTCTCCATGGACCTCATGCGCTTTTTTATCTCCCTCGCCATCATGAGCTCCGGCACAGTAGGTGCACCGAAGCTCGACCCTGCCGCAACTGCGCGTGCGGCCCTTCCTGCTACCCTCCTGTTTGCATGCCCCAGTATCAGGGCGCCCCACGAGCATACGTAATCCAGCAGGCGGTTGCCGTCCACATCCCATATCCACGGCCCGCGCCCCCTATCCAGGAACAGAGGCCCCCCGCCCACCGATTGGAAGGCCCTGACAGGGCTGCTCACCCCTCCAACCATTACCCTTTTGGCAATTGCATAGAGCCTCCTTGAGGTTTTGTATCCCGCCATACTAATCAACCAATTCAGTGCCCGATGCTGTCAGCTGCGACGAGCATGCATGCAGGATCCGATGCAAGCGGATTGCCGCAGGCGGCATACGCCCGCGCCCTGCTTCCGCCGCACGCCGCCCTATAGCCGCAGCCCCCGCACTTTCCCTCCATCCTCCTTTCCCTTATGTCCCTCATTATCGGGTTTTCACGGTAAAGCTGCACTATGTTGCCCTCCCTTACGTTACCCACCCTCTCCGGCAGGAAGCCGCCAGGGTATACCGCGCCGTCGTATCCCACAAACACTATCCCGTCCCCGTCAAGCGTGCCGCGCGGTGATATGGTGGATGAGAAGGTCGGCTCGCCTTCCAGCGCGACGAGCTCATCGTGCAGGGCAGTGTAGCGTTTGTCTGCCCAGTACAGTCCCCCCTCTCTCATCTTCGCCACCCTGCGCATGAAAGGCGCCTCCACCGTCCTTACCACCATCCCGTACTTAGATGCGTCGTACAGGAAGTTGCACGAGCTCTCGTAGGCGGCAGGGTCGAGCTCCTCCAGTTCCGCCCCCCTGCCAACCTTTATGAGGAAGAACACCTCCCACGTCCTTATTCCTATGCCTTTTATCAGGTGGAATATCCTGGCAAGCTCCCCTATGTTCCTCTTCATCACCGTAGTATTTACCTGTATCCCCAAGCCGATGTCAACCGCGTCCCTCATCACCTCCAGAGTGCAATCGAATGTGCCATCCACCGTCCTTATTCCGTCATGAGTGCCGCTGCATGCGCCGTCTAGGCTTACAGATATCGATGTGACTCCTGCGTCCCGCAGCTTCTCAAGCTTCTCCCTTGTGAGTAGCCCTGTGACCGCCGGTGAGACCGCAAACTTCAACCCGGCACGCTTAGCGTATTCGAGCAGTTCGAAGATGTCGCCGCGCATAAGGGGATCCCCTCCTGTGAATACTACAACCGGCGCCGGCCCTCCAAACGATGCAATCTGGTCTATGAGCATGCGCCCTTCGTCGGTGGTGAGCTCACCGGGCAGCTGCGTATGTATCGCAGAGGCCCTGCAGTGCCTGCATGCCAGCATGCACGCCTTTGTCGTCTCCCAGAAAACAAGGACAGGCTTGCTTGAGAAATCCATGCCGTGCGCGCCGCCCTGATGTCCTCCGTGAGTTCCACCTGTTGTCATTTTCGCACCTCCAAACCAGAAATGTAGTCCACCACGAGCCTGGACTCCTCGTACGCCCCGCTTATGCAGCTGGGCACACCGGCGCCGCCCTTCCATGCACCAATTACGAAGATGCCGCCATGCGCCGCGGCAGCGGCGGCTATGGAAGCCACTCTCTCATCGTGCCCCAATGTGTAGTGGGGCATGCCATTGCGCCATATGTACACCTTGGCCAGCACCGGCCTCGCAGTCACACCCATCACCGTGCGCAGGTCCTCCTCCGCCGCCCTCACAAGCGCGTCATTGTCCATTGCCACCCTCCCGTCCTGGTACGCACCGCTGAAGTAGCACCTTATCAGGTAGTGGCCCTCCGGCGCCCTCCCAGCCCATTTGGACGAGCTCCACGTGGCGGCGGCAAGCCTCATGCCGCTTATCCTTGGCACAAGGAATCCCGCGCCCTGCGCCCCGCCCGGCATGCTGTCCTCCCTGTAAGCCAAAGACACGGTGGCTATAGTGTTATAGGGTATACCAGCCAGCAGGCTGGCCAGCCCCCTGTCAATTCCCTCCAGAAGGGATGAGGTGACAAATGCAGGGGTGGCGAAAACCACCGCATCCGCATGTATCGATGTGCCGTCATCCATACCTATATGGTAGCCGCGCCCCAGCCCGTCCCTCCCGCTATCCACAGATACCCTGCATGCGCGTGAATTCGTACGTATTGCAGGCTTGCCAACTGCGGCCTCCAGCGCCGCCACTAGGCAGGCCATTCCCCCGTCAAAGGAGACGAAGCCCGCGCCGCCCTTCTTGCCCCCTTTCCTAGACTTGAGCATACCGATTATGATGCTGCGGTGCTCAGCCTCCATCTTGCGCAGAAGCGGGAATGTGCACTTTGTGCTGGTGATCTCCGGATTTCCAGAATGTATTCCGCTGATTATGGGCTCCGCCATCCTCTCGTACACCTCCGCGCCGAACCTCCTCCTAACGAAGCTCGCCACTGATTCGTCCAAGTCATCCGTCCTTCTCGGCACGAGCACCTCCATCGCCGACCTTGCCTTACCCTTGTAGGATATTATGTCCGACACCGCAAGGCTGCCGATGCTCGTAGGCAGCATAAGCGTCATGCCGGAAGGGATCTTCTTTAGCGCGCCGTCTAAGAATATGAACGTGCCGCCATTCTGCGCACTGGGCGCGATAACGCGCCCCCATATCCCCAGCTCCTCGCACAGTTCCATGAAACGACCTCTGGACGCCATCACGGAATCCGGTCCGCCCTCAACCAAGAACCCTCCATCAAAATCCGTGCGTATCTTCCCGCCTGTCCTCCCCCCCTCCTCCAGCAGTGTCACATTCACCTCAGTACCGCTGCCTGCGGCCAGTTTCCTGATATAGTATGCTGCGGAAAGCCCTGATATGCCCCCTCCTATGACCACAATATCCCTCATTCCTTCCCACCCGACCCGCCGCCCCCGTATATCTCCATAAGGGCGGCTATCTTAGCCTTGTCGCCGCTGCACAGCACGCTCTTTATCCTGGCGGTCTGGTCCGCAAGTATCGCGTTTGTGAGGGACCTGGTCATATCATCCACCGTGCGCCTGTGCTCCTCCCCAATGGATGTCAGGGCCCTGGCTGTTGCCGAAGCCCTGGCCCTTTCCGCGTTCATATACATCTGCGATATCACAGCCTCTGCATCCATCATCCTAAGTTTCTCCCCCGCCGAAGCCGCGTTCCTCGAAATTATCTCATTTGCCTTCCTCACATCCCCCTTCCTTACCTTCATGTTCCTGTGCACATGCTTCTTCAGGTCGTCGAGCGACACGTACTGGCCATCCCATGCGCCCTCCACGTTGCGAGGGTTGCCCATGTCTATCACCAGCCGCGGCATGTCTCCCCCGGCCATGTGCAGCACTGGGCACTGTGCGGATACTGCAGTTATTACAACATCGAACCGTGACGGGTCAAGCCCTTCCATCCCTGATGCCCGTGCCGAGAAGAGCGCTGCAAGCTCCCTCGCCTTCCCCTCCCTCCTCCCGCACACCGTCATGCTAAATCCTGCGCCCCTGAGGCTGCCCATAACGCTCTTCGCCATCTGTCCGGTGCCGACCACGCACACGCTACCAATGCCTTTATGCCCCGCCACCACCCTGGCAACCGCCTGCGGTATTGACACCACACCCCTCGTTACGGCAGTTTTCTCCCTAACCTCTTTGCCCGTGCTTATCGCCTTCATGAACATGTAGTTGATGGTCTTGCCGCAGCGCCCCTCCTTCTGCGCCGCCCCAAGCGATTCCTTGACCTGCCGCTGGATCTCCTGCTCGCCAACGACCATGGAATCCAGGCCCGAGCACACTTCCATCAGATGCCTCTGGGATTCCACACCCTCAAGGAAGTAAATGTTGTGCGTGCCCATGCTGTCAGCGAGGGCGCCCAACGCGTCCCTGAACCTCGCGGCTGAAGGCGCAGCAGCATAGACCTCAAAGCGGTTGCACGTCCTGAGCAACGCCCATTCGTGCACCGATGCATTCTTCATCGCCCTGCCCAGATCTTCAGGGGCAAGCTTTGTCCATTTCTCAAGCTCCGCAAGCTTCATCTTCCTGAATGTTGCATGCATGCTTGCTATATCCATCACAACCGCCCCGCCAGCATCGCTATCACGTTCCTGAACCCGGGCTTGTCAGGTACGACATCGGCCCTCAAGCCAAGCTCCGCAAGCTTGGCCTCCGTAGACCTCCCAATTGCGGCTATAACCATACCACCCAGGATTCCCCTCGCCCTTTCCCGGCCCACTGATCCGGACATCATACCAACCATGTTTGCCGCGGCCAGCGGGCTGCCGAATACAACCGCGTCAATCCCCCCAACCGAAGCCTTCTCTATGAACTGCCCCAGGGCTCCGCAGAATTTCGGGGCCACAGTCCTGTATGTCGCTATCTCAGTGACCTGCGCCCCGGCACCGGAAAGCATCCCGCCCAGACCTCCGCCTCCTGCCTCGTTCCTTATCACCGCAATGCGCTTTCCCGCAATGCCCCTGCCAGCCAGCGCATGCGCAATCCCCTCTGCCATGCTGTTTTCCGCAGTCACCCCTACCTCTACCCCTGCCTTCATTATCATGCCTGCAGTGGCCGGACCTACCGCCGCCACAACGGTCTTTTCCCTTATTGCCGCAATTGCCTCTGAGCGCCCATCTCCTGCTGCATCGAGCATGTACCTGAAGCCGTTCCAGCTCAGGAACACCAGATAATCCACCCTGCCCTCCATTATGTCCCCTACCAGCACCCTGACTGCGCCTGCACATCCTGTCCCCTCAAACTCGACAACCGGTATGTTGAACGGTATGCCGCCCATTTCCGAAATTATTCTGGACACCTCGGCCTGCCCCTCGTCTGCCCTAGTTACTGCTATGACCTTGCCCTCAATCATTCGTAAGCACCTTTCTCCCTAACGCGCCACTCATCCATCACCCTGCCCGCGCCCCTTGAGGCCAGGTCATTTCCGGCCTTGATACCCAGTTCCTCAGCGCTGTCAGCGGCCCCGGTCAACGAGGCAGTAAGCACCTTTTTTGGGTCTACGGAGAATACGCTGCAGCTAAGCGTGAGCGAACCTCCCTCCGCTCTGGCTATGGATGCCACGGAAGCCTCACAGCCCCCCCCAAGCGTGCCGGTCGCCGCGCGTTCGGCGGTCACCTCGGCCATGGCATTCCTGTCATTCAGCTCCCTCAGCGCCATCATTACCTCGGCGTTTTCCTCCGCCGCCACCACGGCAAGCGCGCCCTGCCCGGCTGCCGGCGGGAAATCCCCCAGCGGCAGGACCTGCGTTATCCTGCCGCCAAGCCCCAGCCTGCGCACACCTGCCTCTGCAAGCAGTATGGCATCGTAGTCGCCCCTGTCAAGCTTGGCTATGCGCGTTTCGACATTGCCGCGTATCGACTTCACCCTGAGGTCGTCTCTCATGTGCCTGAGCTCGGCTATCCTGAGCAGGCTGCTTGTGCCTATGACAGACTTCTCTTTCAGGTCTTCGAGCATGGTCCCACCTCTGGAAATGAGTACATCGTTTGCCGCAGCCCTCTCTGGCACCGCAGCTATAACCAGCCCGCCATCCATCGATGTAGGTAGGTCCTTCGTGCTATGCACCGCCATGTCCACCTCACCGTTCAGCACAGCGGCGTCTATCTCCTTTTCGAATATGCCCTTTCCCCCCATGCCGAATAGGGGCCTGCCCTGGTCGATGTCCCCTGCTGTCTTTATGACCACCGGAACCGAGTCGATTCCGGCCTTTGCCTTGAGGAGCCCTGCAACTGTCCCTGTCTGTATCAGCGCCAGCCTGCTGCCCCTTGTGCCTATCCTCAATTGCATCATGCGCGTTCCACCCCGGTCACCACAGAAACGAGAGCATCCACGAAGCGCGGCGATGCGTTTGGCGCAGCGGCCCTTGATATATTCAGCCCGCGCCCCTTGAACGTGCGGACGCACTCTATGTCTATGTCATACATTGTCTCAAGGTTCTCGGCCACGAAGCCTATCGGCGCTACGAGCACGTTGCCGCCCCCTGACGAAACCAGCCCCTCCAGCACCGCCGTTATGTCCGGGCCAAGCCATCCGTCCCGCCCCCCGCCGCTCTGGTAAGCGATTGACCAGTTCTTCGATCCCACTGCCGTGGCAACGGCTGCGGCAGTCTCTGCAAACTGTGCAGGGTACGGGTCCTTGATCTTCAATATCGCGCTAGGCAGGCTGTGGGTGGTAAAGACTATGCGGGTGTCGTCAACCGTGGTCCGCATTGCCCTGATCGCCGCGCGCAGGCTTTCGGACCAGGAATCTATGAACGCGCCATTCATGTGCCAATCCCTTATGAATCTTATCTCAGGTTTCGCCCCTTCGCCTTCGAGCGCAGCCTCAAGGTCCATCCTATACCCTTCAGTGCTCATCGTGGAATAGTATGGCGCCATGGGCAGCGCAGTCAAGCTTCCTACTCCGTCACGCACAATTTGCGATACGGCATCCGATATCTTCGGCTTCCAATGCTTCATCCCTATGTATACATTGGACTGCACCCCCCGCCGCTCCAGCTCGGCCCGCAGCGCCCCCGCCTGCTCATTAGTGATGCGGTTGAACGGCGACAGGCCGCCTATGGCCCCATAGCGGCGGCGCAGCCTGGCTATCTCTTCCTCCGTCGGACCTGCATGCGTGCCTTTCCTTGCGTATCTGGCCTTAATGTCTGCAAGATACGGCACGATGTCGTCAGGCGAATCCGGAGACCCGTACGCCATCATTATAATTCCAGCCACATTACCCATGCTACCACCTCAGTGCGCACCGTATTCGTGCACCGCGCTTACCAGCCCTGCTGCGTTATCAACCGGGGTCGTAGGCGGCATCCCGTGCCCGAGGTTGAATATGTGACCAGGCCTCCCGCCCACCCTATCAAGTATCCTACCCGCCCTCTCCCTTATTGTCTTGATGTCGCATAGCATGAGCGCAGGGTCAAGGTTGCCCTGCAGCGCCTTCTTGCCTATCTTATCCCATGCATCCCCTATGTCTATGCGCCAGTCCACGCTTATAACATTCGCACCGGTCCTCCCCACTGAATCAAGCATTACCGATGTGCCAGTGCTGAAGTATATGGTCGGTACCTCCATGCCCCTCAGGCGCCTGAAAATGTCCTTTACATAAGGAAGGACGTATTCCTCGTAGTCCGCGGGGCTGAGGCCGCCTGCCCAGCTGTCGAACAGCTGCACCGCATCTGCACCAGACAGCACCTGCGCGGAAAGGTATTCGGCAGAAGCGGCAGCCAGGCGTTCCATGAGCGCGTGCCATGCGTCGCTTTTGCTGTGCATGAAAGACTTTGTGACAGAGAGGTCTTCGGATCTTTTCCCTTCAACCAGGTATGTCGCCAGGGTGAACGGCGCGCCTGCGAACCCTATAAGAGGCGTCCTGCCGTGCAGGGCCCTTTTCGAGCGCCTTACTGCCTCCATCACAAAAGCGGTGGACTCATAGGGATCCAGTTCGCGCAGCGACTCCACATCATAGAAGTCCCTCACCGGCGCATCCACAACAGGCCCAATGCCGTCCTCAATCCTGAACCGCACCCCCATCCCCTCCAAGGGGGTCATGATGTCGGAAAACAGTATCGCAGCATCTACCCCGAGCCGTTCCACAGGCATGAGGGTTACCGCTGCGGCAAGCTTCGGGTCCTTTACTATGTCCATGAATCCGTACTGCTTCCTTAGCTTCCTGTATTCGGGCAGGAACCTGCCCGCCTGCCTCATGAACCAGACCGGCGTGCGGCTGCTTTTCTTCATCCTGCACGCCCTGATGAAAATGCCATCCCTGCCAGCCATAAAATCCCAGACCCCCCGCCCGCGCATCCGGCCACGCCGGTGTCGTCGGTCCGTGTAGTCAATTAAACCATTTGCGGACTGGCATATTTATGCAGGGCAGTATCCGCATTGATAGTTTTGCCTCCTGCGCCAACATGCGCTTTGCAAACCAAAACCCATGACGTGCCATCCTGCCCCAAAGCGCATCCGACTCAAGGCTTCGGGCCGCGCCCCCCTCTAATCACAGGGAGGGCGGGTGCCGTGCGCCATCCTGCCAGGAATCCCGGCAGGCGGCGGCATCACTTTTTCCCTTTCTTCATTTCAGGAACGGTGTACTTGTTCCAGAACAGCTTGTAGAGGCCTATCTTGTCAGGCAGCTGCTTGAGCCCTGGTATGTACGGCAAGAAAAGCAGGACCATGAAGGCGAAAATGGCCACCGATCCGTTTTCCAAGTCGCTCCACCATGGCATGCTTGCCGTGTCTATCTGCATAAGGTTGTACGGGTACAGCCAGTATTGCAGCGACCAGCTCGGCGCGCCTATGCTCATCATGCCCCACTGCGGCACGCTCAGGTTGTACTGCGCCCCTACATCCCACAGCACCCCAGTATCATATAGGAACCTTATCACGTATGTGGTGTTCAGGCCGCTCTCCACCTCGTTCTGCAGAATCGGCTGGTAAGCGCCGGTCTGGGACATGTACGTAAGAGCGGATGCGAGTGCTATCATGGGGTTTGACGAATTCATGCCGTCCTTGATTGTGCCATTTGCCCGGAAGTATGCGTATGCCTCGGCCATCGTGGCATTCTGCTGCGAAGCGCTCTCCGACATGAACTGCGCCTGCAAGTTCTTCGAATGCGTCAGGTTGAGGTAAACCGAGTAGGGATCAGTCACGTACACCGTCCTGGTGCTGAACGAGTACGGGTCTATGGTGTCAAAGTACGTGGCTGTCGCGGATGACATGTTGGATTCGTTCAGGAATGCGCTGGCAACCGCATCGGGCTGCTGCGTTGCAGCCTGGCTTATCGTAAGCGGCGGGATGTAAGGCGCCCTGAACAGTATAGCGAACACAAGCACTACCGCAAAAACATAGGCAGTTCTCTTGTACATGGTCATGTGGTTTATGTGCGCCGTGGTGTATGGTATGTCGCTCCTGTACGGCGTGCTCAGCCCGCGCCTGCGCATTACGCTGTAGTGCAGCAGCATCAGCACTATAAGCACTATCGGTATTGCGGCTACGTGCCAGCCGAACACTGCCCCCGAGTTCATCGGGTTTATCCAGTATCCCAGCCCCATGCCGTTCCAAAGGTCAGCGCCAGCCTGCTGGTTGACCTGCGCCACTATGCTCCCTCCCATGCCAACCCCGAATGCGAACTCCAGCATGGCCAGCATGAGCATGGCACACCCTATCATCCACATAAGCTTCCTGTTCTTGAAGGCGGAGGTGCTGAAGTTCACCAGGAGGTGTATGAATATCAATGTGACGAACGCCTCAGCGGCCCATGTGTGTATGCTGCGTATGAACGTCCCCACCGGCGTGAGGTCCCACCAGAACGGGCCAAAGAGCACCATTATTATTCCGGTCAGGGCCAGCAGCCCGAAGAGCGCAAGAAGGTACACCCCAATCGTGAAAAAGAAGTTATTGCTGTATGATGGCCCGCTCTTTATCGTGTAATCGTCGATTACCCCTTTTATGTCGTCCAGTATGCTATTGCCCTCCGAAGCCTTCATCTAATCTCCCACCAGAAATAGAAACATTCACATTTTTAGGCACAGCACTATTCGTTTTGATAGCAATTGAAAACTGCTTTTCGCAATTCCATCAAGTAACCGAGCAGTCCCGCCACAACAACGTGCGGCATCATATTATTAAATTTTCATGGCATTATGTATTGGTGAATACAATGGGACTGGCATACACGAGCATAAGGGTAAAAGACATGGGGAAATCCGTAAGGTTCTACACAAGGGGTATGGGGCTGAAGGTGGTGGGCAAGCGCAGCCCGATACCCGGCGAGGAGATCGTCAGCCTTGAGGACAAGTCAACCAAGCAGCGCATAAACCTGATGTGGTACTCGAGGGGTTGCAGGATGTACGCGCCCTGGAAGCAGGATGGCGTGGAGCTGGACCACCTAATGTTTGTGGTCAAGGATGCAAAGCGGCAGTACAAGGCGCTTGTGTCCGCAGGCGCGCCAGTCGCGATGGAGCTGCACGACTTTGAGCGGGAAGGCACCAAGATATCCATGGGCTTCGTCAAGGATCCCAATGGGATATGGGTAGGGCTGCGCAGCGAGTCCAAGTCCCGGGGCTAGAGCGCAAGGGCGGTAAGCGGCAGGAACACTATAATCGCCTCTATCCACAGTATGTGCGTGAGTGTGGATGCTATTATGCCGTACTTATGCGCTATCAGGCTCGTCATGAGCCCTACGAACAGCGCAGCTATGACAAGTATTGGGTTGAGCGTGGAGATGTGCACCAAGGTGTAATACGCGGCAGCTGCCGCCCATGGCATGCGCCCCATAAGTCCGCCTTTCCCTGACGCTATCCCCTGGATTCCCCCTCTCCAATATATTTCCTCGAACACGCCTATAAGCGCCAGCAGGAACACCAGTTCGGCCTTGGTGTTTGCTGCGTATATCATCCCGAACGCCCCTGCTACGGACCCTGAAAGTCCGACCAGCGGCGCCGCCACGTAGCCGAACAGGAAGAGGAGGTACAGCACCACCGCGCCCACAACGCCCGCCGCGAGCGATGAGGGGGACAGCGTGCCCCATTTTATGCGCCCCCTGTACCTAATCAAGGAGAAGGATGCGAGTACGAACGTCGATGCGCACATCGCATAAATGAAAGACGACCGCAGCACTATGAATGACAGCGGCCACAGCGCTAGTGGCAGCGCGAGATATGCATAGTAAGACAGTTTTTCCGTGTTATCACCTATGGCCTGAGCAATATCTTGCCGAAGCACCTGCCGCCCTCCAGCAGCGAATGGGCCCTGGCCGCCTCCTCAAGTCCCATCACCTTCGCTATCACTGGCCTTATCCTCATTTCGGCCAAAAACCCCATTGCCTCCTTCAGTTCGCCTCTGCTTGAGTTGTGGGTCCCGGCAACGCTTATATTCTTCAGGTACAGCTGCTTTATATCTATGTTTGCCGCCGCGCCTGCCAATGCCCCATACACAACTATCCTGCCCCCGTGCCTTGCAAGCCTTATCGACTGCGCCAGCGTAGCGCCAAACGGTTCTATGACTATGTCAGCTCCCTCTCCATCCGTGGCCCCAAGTATTGTGTCTGCGATGCCGGCCTCCGTCTCACCTCCTCCAATTACGATGTCCGCCCCCATCTCCCTAAGCTTCTTCATCTTGATCGCGTCCCTGCTGACGGCTATAGTCCTCAGCCCCATGGCCTTGGCAAGCAGGAGCCCGAATATCCCACTGCTGCCCGACGCGCCTCTTATCACCACAGTTTCCCCCCTCTTGGCCTTTCCCACCACGCGCAGGGCCCTCCACGCTATGGAAAGGCTTATCGGCATCGCGGCGAGTTCCTCGGCACTGAACAGCCCAGGCGGCCTTACAAGGGTGGATGTCGGGACCCTTACGAACTCTTCGTATGACCCGTTTATGTCCACCCCTACCATCTTCCATCTGCTGCACGACACCTCATCCCCATTCCTGCAGCTGGCGCATCCTCCGCATCCGTATAATGTATTTGCCACAACCAAATCCCCAACCGAAACCCCGTCGCTCCGTCCCCTAATCTCTTCTACTATCCCGACTACGTCACAGCCTGGCACATGGGGCATTGCCAGCGGCAGGTTCCTGCCGCCGTTCCTCACAAGCGTGTCAATCCTGTTTACTGACGTGCACAGCAGCCTCACAATGGCGTTCCCCTCCATGGGCCTCGGCCTTGGCAGGCTCATGCTCTCGAGGACCTCCGGACCCCCGTACCTCCTGAAACCGACCGCGCGCACGTTATCCACTACACTGCAAAGGCCATTGCCACTATCAGCATGAATGCGAATGCCCCAACAACGTTCATTCCCATGTACCTCTCGTACGCCGCCGGGCTCCTGTAGCTAGAAATCCCATTGAAAACCTTCAGGGCGATAGGTGCCGTTATTAAAGTCGCAAGCAGCGTCAAAGGCAGTGAGCCGCTGGCCACCCCAGCCAGGACAAGGAGGTACGCTACCGCCTCGCAAACCGCATAATATGCGGCTATCCTCCTTGGCTTCCACAGCATAACCACGCCGCTTCTCCTACCGTGCTTCCTGTCGGCTGCCCTATCTGGTACATTGTTCACCAGCAGCGCTATCCCTCCCATCATCCCAGCAGGCACCAGCCCGTATGCCGCCATTGCCCATGTCGGGCTGTTGCCCGATATCGCTATGAAGCTGCCAATCCCTACCGATACAAAGCTCATCATGGCGAACGGCTCAGCAAGGAACGGTATCTTGGTGGCGTAGCCTGCATAGAGGAAAATCGCCACCGCCCCGACTGCGACCCACGGCAGCACAGCCATAGTTACCGAATATGCAAGGTAGACACCTATGCATGCCGCAGCCGCGGCTGCCAAAGTCCCTATCGCAAGCACATGCCCTGCTTTCACCCTCCCGCTCACCACCAATCCGCTCCCCCCGCTGAATTTGGTCTTCACGGTATCGTTGTCCAATCCCGTGGTGAAATCCACATAGTCGTCCACTAGGTTTACAGCGACCTGCGCGAGGGCTACGCCCGCAACGCACAGCAGTGCAACCCATAGGCTCGCCTTCCCGTAATGGAGCGCAGCACCTAGCGCACCGAGCGCTATGAACGTGTTGATGAGTATAGTGGGCTCAAGTATCTCTGTTATGTAATCCCTTACCGTAGGCATGTTTATCCCTCATCGCCGGTTGGCTGGCGATTACGGAGTGGCACGCCACAATATTTTTATGGGCAAGTATCCTTACGGATATCCGGCGCGCGGCGGACCGCTTATTACCCTATCCGGTATCCGTCAAATGGCTCTCCGATAACTCCGCCCTCCTTCAGCTTCCTGTTCCCTATCAGGTCGGAGTATATGTTCTCGCAGACCGCCTTCTCGATATGGGCGCTGTACGCAGCCCTGCCTCCCCCATTGCCCGCCACAAGCTCCTTCAGCCGCGGGTTGCTCGGCACATACCCTCCCCCCATGACGAAGGCGTCTGGCATGAGCACGGGCCGGCCGGTCTCGCGGGCGAAGTCCCTGAGGACATCGATCCACCCGCTCCCGTCCCTGAACAGGTTTAGCCTTGTGTTGCCGTAGAAGCCAGAATTTACCACGAACCCTTCGCGCGACTCTATGAGCGACACGCGGCCTATTATGGCCCCGGTCCTGTCGTCCCTGGCGTACATTATGATGTTGTTCTCGTCTATGGCGCTCGAAACCGCCGCGAAGTTGTTTATCCCGTTGACCACATTCAGGCATGATGTGAACCCCATGCCTAGCATGAGCCGCTCCATAGGGTCCGTGGAGGCGAAGAAGGTGACCGACCCTCCCTTCGATGCCGAGTAAACCTGCCCGGCTGCGCCCGCCACCCCGTTAAGGTGGAGTTTGAGGTCCGCCACGGCCGCCGCCTCCCCGACCCCAATCTGCCCCTGTTCCGCCATCCTCCTCACCGCAGCCTCTATCCTTTTTGCGCTGCTTACGAGCTCCTTTGGGGACGCTGCGGCTATGTCCTCTACCCCATAATCCGCCAGGCTGCTCCTTCCAATCTGGCCGAGCACCTCGAGTGCATTGACGTACTCCTGACCCACCTTCCTTCTGTATTCCTCGTCAAAGTCCGCGAGGTCGGCCTTGCTGTATGTCCTACTGAAATGCCGCATCGCCTCGATGTTCGTGCCCCTCCCCTCCATTGCCCTCCTTATCCTTTCGTTGCCTTCCAGTCCGCGGCACCATACCGTCGCTGCTTCTGCGCCGTCCGTATAATACATCCTTATCAGTTCTGTAAGCATTTTCCTCTCGGTCTCCACCGTGCTCAAGCCCATGTTGAACTGGCCCAGCAGCGCGTCCCTCAGCACCGGCGTTATCCTTGCCGGGTCCGCTCTGTCGCCAACCACGGACCTTAGCGCTATCGGGGCCAGGTCCAGCAGCTCGGTAAGCGCATCCATTCTCGCCCTATCCGCGGCGGATGACAGTTCATCCATGAACCTCGCCTCGAACTTATTGTCGAACCGCGCCTGCCCCCTCCTTGCCGCCTGTTGCTTCTCCGTGTCAACTGAATGCACGTTTGCGGGCTTTCCGTACGCGCTGCACACCGACAGAAGCGCCGCTACCCTGCTCAGGTCTATTTTGGACTTGAAGTCCGGGTGCTCCTCGCCGTACCTTATGTGCCTGTCTACATATTCCATCACATCAGGGTACCTCTTGCGCAGCTCCGCAACATCCACCGCAGGCTCCTCCTGCCTCATTATCTTGGACACCCTCACAAGTATCTCCTCTGCAGCATCGCTGGAGGTGCTTGCGCTGGAGAGCACCACAAGCGAATCCATTATGTCTATGAGCCTTGCGGCCTGCCCGCCCGCCTTCCTGTACTCTGCAAGCGCATTTGTGTATCCGGCAAGTTTTGTTCCGTTCACATTAGAGTAGTTGCACCTTACGTTCTCCGCAAGCCTCGATATTCGCGCCTTGTTCCCCTTCCTTACAAGATACTCGATCTCCTCAGTAGGCGCAAAGCCGAATATCTCCTTCACACCCTCGTAATATGCGGAGAGATCCCCTGTCCTGTCGGCCACGCGCTGCATGTCCTTGCCGTTCTTCTCTATGACCCCGGCGAGGAAGGTCGTGAACTCCTTCCCGAACGTGCAGAAGTAGAGCCCTTTGAGGAAGGAGTACGCCTCCTCCCTGTCCATGCTGGCCACGAAGTCCATAAAGCTGCCGCTGGCAAACATGTCTGCCCTTGTCGCGCTGTCTACGCGCCCACTGTTGCTGAATATGGACTTGAGGTACATATGCGCAAGGCTCTCGCCCTCTCCTATCCTCCCCCTCTCCTCGAGCCTTGAGAGAAAGTCCGCGAAACTCTTCCCTATGAACGTGTCCATTGCCTTCTTGGATCCCGCGCCAAGTGCGGCGAAGTAGGATTCGGCGAATGCATCTCCGCCGTTCGCTGCAAGCACCTTGCGCAGCACCCCTTCCTTCCCCGCAAATTCCTCGGAGGTAAGGCGTGCGTCGCGTGTCCTGATTACGATGTTTGCGTATCCGATTCCGGCTTCCACGCCTACGGAAGACAAGAAGCCTATGACCCTATCCTGCAGCATTGCCCTTGCAAGTTCCTGGTTTGTTGCAGACAGATCCGCAACCGCGTAGACATACTCCCCCCATATGCTCTTCCCTTTGCCTGCCCTGGCCATGGCGTCAGACAGCGCCTTGCCCTCAAGGCCGTCCACCTTTGACAAAAGCATGGAAGATATGTATGTGCCTGCATCCCCCGGGCTTATGCTGCCAAAAATTCCAGGGGTCCTGGACGCAATGCCTCCCAACCTTTCCAGGAACTGTGAGTCCGCCATCCTTTTCAGCTCTGCGGGGTTGGACCGCACAGCGTAGAAATATCCATCTGAAATGTCGCTGTTCTCCCTAAGAAATGCCGCCAGCTTGGCGTTAGCGACCATCTTGTCGTCAAGCAGCGCAGCCACGTTCTGCTTCCCGTAGCCCTCCATCGTCTCGGCAAGCACCTTAAAATAGCCTTTTGCGGCGTCTGACCCGATGGATTTTGCAAACCTTACCATCTTTTCAACCTCCTTCTCCCGCGTCTCGCTGTCAAAATTAGACTTCACGAATTTTATTATGCTGTCCCTGGATTCCGGGCCGCATCCGTTTTGCTCGTTGAGATCCGAAACCCCGTCAGGCGTCTTCCTAAAGAAATCCAGCACGCTCCCAACCTTATGCTTCATGTGGGCAGCTCCCTCCGTGTCATCGCCATGCTGGCTGTCTGCATGTGCGCCCTTCATTATGGCATGCATGACCTTTACCTCCCTGCCTCCCCTGCACACAAGCTTGCGATAGCGCCTGCCAGCCTTCGCCCTCCCGCCGCCCGCCTTAACCAATAATGCGTCGTTGATGCCCTTGACCGCGGCAAGCAGCCGTCCTACGTCGGTTTCGTCAATGGAAAGGCCCGGACTATCGATCAGCCCGAAGAGCTCTTCCACCCTGCTGTTTATCCTTTTTAGGTCATCCTCTTCCGGACCAAAACCCCTTATCGCCCTTGCCAGTACACCAGCCCTCAATGAGAATTCGCCAACGCCTATTTCTCCTGCACCGGGTTCGTGCCGCATAAGACTCATCCCATAATATTAGGCTATCCTCAATATTTAAATCAGGGTGGCCGTGAACGCGCCTGGCGCGCGGCGGCCCTATGCGTCCCTGTTGCCCTCATCAATGCGCCGCAGATCAAAGTCCCTCAGCCACTGTGCCACCTTCTCATTCATTGTCCTGGTAGCGGCTATCTTTATCTGGGGATCAGGATCCCAGCGCAGCCTGTCCAGCGTGGGCGAAAGTGCCGCAGACGTATTGCCCGCCACGGCCGCCCTGACATCCCTGTCATCATTCTTGGACAGCGCTTCAAGTACATCGGGCTTCGTGCCCCTGTCAGATGCGACCCTTATCAACTCTTCCTTGCTCGCATTGCTCTTCTGCGCCCCAACCATTCTCCCCACCCCCATCAGCGCATAGTTTGGCTGCGCTCCAGATATTTAGCCATTGCGCAGGTCATATGCCAGGTGACGTAGCGGCGCTAGGTGCATCTAGACTTCTGCGGCACCTTACCGGCGTCTATGAATGCGAGAACTGTCTTTGAATCGGACAGGCCTGCCACAACGATGTCCGCTCCGGCATTGGCGAGCTCCCCGAGCGTTGACCTGCCCGTTCCAACGCCAATGGTCTTTATCCCCACAGCCTTGCCTGCCTTCATGTCGGAGACATGGTCTCCAACGTAGAATATGCTGCCTCTGTCGAACGTGACCCCGAACTTTTCCTCCGCCTTTGATATGGCAACCTTCATCGAGCCACTCTTGTCCCCGAGCATACTTGCCGATTCCATTATGCCGTCCGTTGTGAAGTACGCGAGCAGACCGTTGCTTTCCATCTTCAGGTACATTACGCCGTTGAGGTTGTTTGTAACTATTCCTATAACCACGTCGCCCCGCGCTGTCAGCTCCTTGAGCAGTTCAGCCACGCCTTCATACGGCTTGAGGGCCGACGCAGCCAGCGTCTTCGCGAAGTGCTCCTCCGCCAGGGCAAGGACGCTGTCCGCGATCTCGCGCACCCTATCCTTAGGCACTCCCGCCTTCTCCGTGGCGTCAATCACCCACTGCCCTATCGTGCTTCCCATCTTTATCCTCGCCTTCTCGGAATCTGGGGTTATGGTTATGCCAAGCACCTCCTCCGCTGCTTTGGTCAGGCATGCAGCGAAATCCCCGTTTGGGGACAGCGTGCCGTCTATGTCGAACAGCACAAGCTTAGTGGGCATGCGCGCGGCAGGAACTGTTGCGGCCTGGTCCATTCTCAGCATTCCGCCTACCATTAACACACCCTCCCGGTCCATTCAGCCACCTAAAGTAGGATTTGCAGCAGGTAATATTTAAGTGTTGCCAGCCCAGCCTGCCGCTAGCGGCTATGCCCGGAGTACTGTCTGGCATACTTTCCAAGCAGCGGCACAACTATATCCCTGTTGTCGTTGTACGCGATCCAGCCTATGTATATCCCACAGAGCCACACGACCACACCAGCGTCATTAGCGAATGGCACGAAGCCCAGTACGTCGATAAGCACCACAGACACTATGCCCAGCGCAAGCGACTGCAGTGCATGGAACCTGAGTCTGGAATCCTTGCCTCCGGCTGCTATGTAAAGCACTATGCCCGACAGCCAGCTGAATACGTATGCGACTACCAGCAGAGCACTTCCTTGTGAGGTTCTTGTTGCCATAGTACCCAAACCCTATTAGACTCCCACAATTTAAATATGCGCCTTTGCATGTCATCCTGCAACATGTTTCCGAGAGTTTTATTAACCTGCATTTAGTTTCAATAAACATGAGGAAATCGATTGCCACGCCAAGTGTCAATAATATGCATCACTTCCATCCGGCCGCCCTCCTACGTCCGATTTCAGAGCTTGCACGCAAGTCCGCGCGGTTTATTGCTGGGTATCCATATGAGCTCCAGCTTGCGTCCTCAATCATTCTCGGTCTGCTGCTCAGTACGTCATTCTTCTATGGCCCCAGCCCTATCTATGGGGCGGACAACTACATATACGCGGATCTGGGCTACCTCATAAGCCGCGGTCAGGTGGGTGCAGTAGTCACGCAGGGCATACTAGCGCAGCAATATCTACTGCTGTTTGGAATAGCGCTGTTCTATGACCTGTTTGGCGTAGGTTCGTTCCAGGCTGCCATTTTCGGTGTAGCCTCGTTCATTGCGACAATTATTGTAACATACATGATAGGCAGTGAGCTATACGACAAGAGAGCAGGGGCAGCATCTGCCTTCCTGTACTCCTTCATCCCGATAGCAGTAATAAATAGCTCAAATGTGGGGGACAACGGCCCTATGGCGCTTGTGGCTTCTCTTTCCGTGCTTATGCTTGTAAAGGGGATGAAACGGCAACCAGAGCACAGGAGAGCATACATGCTATCCGGATTCCTTTCCCTGATAGGGGTCCTGGTAACTTCACAGGCTGCAGTGATATCAGTTGCGTGTGCGATCCTGTTGCTGCTCAATTTGGCTTGGTACAGGGACAAAGAGGCGCTGCATGGCATAAAGTTTTATGTAGAAGGTTTGGCGTGGGCGGCCATCATGATGCTGCTTATAGGTCTTACTGATGGCAATGGCCCCCTTTACATATTCACAATAAACTCATCCACTTACTCGTCGTTAAACTTGCCCACTAACCAGTTCCATAGCTACATAGAATGGATATTCCCCCTTGGCGTATACGGACCTCTGTTGCAGTTGGCGAGAATCGCAGCTAGCGGCACCCTTACAGCACATGCTGCTGCAATTGTGCTTTCACCTTTCTCATCCACCCTAAAAATGATTATAATGGCAGGTCCGCCTGCGGATACGTACTATCTTGGCGTTGGGCTTTTCGGGTACATTGCCGCGCTTTCTGCATTATACCTTGTCATACGCAAGCCAAAGGCAGCTATCGTGCCGCTTGTTTGGATTGCAGCAACTGTCCTATACCTGGGTTACGGTACGGTGAGCCTTACGCACTACATACCGATAGGGATAGCTTACCCGAGGTTCATGCTGATATTTGCCCCGGCGCTTGCGATACTTGCCGGATGCGCCGCGGCAAGGATCATGGAGGGTGAACGGCCTGGGATCCTTTCTGCGACGAAAAGGTTGGTACTGCTTGCTCTTGCCATAATGCTTCTTGCTGCGTCTGTGGCCCAAATAATTACGATGGACATGTCTGAATACCGCACAGTGCTGCCTGCCGCGCAGATCGCCAGCTTCCTGGAAAGCCTGCCATCAAATTCCATAGTGTACCGCGGCAACATACCACTTGTGGAGTACCTTGCATATTCGCGCACAATACTAGGGTTCAGGTTGGACAACAATGGCACGTGCACATTCATGGAACATGGAAGCTATGCGGTTCTGCCTGCCAACGCCACCATAGAACTACTCTGTGGCTTAAGGCCGGTGTTCAGACCGAACGTTCCTGCATACCTCGGACAGTACAACCTACTCTCCTCGTCGTCGTTCAACTATACAGACTATGCCGTGTATTACAGGCCAGGCTAGCCTACGGGCCGGCCTGTTGCGTTGTACACATATACATAGTAGCTTTCCCCTTGCATGCTTGAGAGGTTCGCAAAGAAATAACTGCCCCCGCAGAGTCGCTTCCCGGAAAATATTACGGTATCGGGCTTGCTACATAGCGCATTTGACACCCCTCCCCCACATTCTTCTGCGCCCAGCGCAAAGCAGAGGTCGGACGGGAACGTATAATCATCGTAAACTGCATACCCCGAAGTGTTTATCGATGCCAGCCTGCCTGCCACGTAATTTATCATTCGATATGAGTATATTTCGGAAGGTCCCGTTGAGGATCTTGCAGCATAGCCTGCCAGCATGTACTGGTAGACAAGAAGCGACATGATCAAGTATGCAGCAAGTGCAAAACCAACAGTCCTAAACTGCTTGCCGAAGTATGTGTATAGGTAAAGCCCCGCTGCGGATGTGAATAGAACCACCACAGGTACCGCATACATTATATACGTGAATGTGGCGCCAGTAGTGAAGCCATAATAGCCTTCAAGGGTGTACTCATAGTAGAGAAATGAGGCAAAAAGATATCCCAGCACAACAGCCACGGCAAACCTAGGATGTGTCTTTGCTACTTCGCTTATGCATATCGACGATCCGACTGCAAGCAGCACTACGACCGGAATGAGAAACCTGCTGCTCTGTATAATAGGTTCCCATATACTGAAACTGTCTGTCCCGAAAATCAGGTAAGTTACGAAGAACGTGACAGGCAGCGCATATGTCACAAGGCTATGCCACAGTCGCGTGGAGAACAGTACGCAGCAAGCCACAAAGAGCACGCCAAGGACACCCAAGCTACTGTAAACGTCAAGCGTACCATCACGCAAAGTGCCAACATACTTGAGGGGAAAGATGGTGTAGAAGTAGAAATTGTCTGGGAAAATGTAATTGCTCGCATTGGTAAAAAAGTTCGATGAAGCCTCCAAAGTATAAAATGGATTAGTATATACTGCGTACTGTACAAGTAGGTACACCAGCGTGCCCACTACTACCCCTGCGATAGGATATGCCATACCGCGCAATTTGCCCCTTCTTCCCCCCATGACGGCTATAGTCACAACAAACAGGATGTACATGAGTATCGTAAATCCTGCCTGGATACCGAAGAATGCGGAGAGGGCTGCTACCGTGCCGCTGGCAAAGTATATAGGCGCACTGGAAGTTCGCCTGGCGCGGAGCAGAAGGAAGGCCGCGCATGCAAGCATCATGCCTATGAACGGGTCTGCAAGGAACCTTGTTGCAAAGGCTAGTACAAGAGGGTTGAATGCATAGAAAACCGCTGCTATAATGCCTGCCTGCCAACCTGCCTCCTCCACTCCCATCAGGTACACGAATACAATTGCGAGAACCCCTGCAAGTAGACTTGTTGCAACTGGAACGTCAAGCGTGTGGCCCATGAGCGCCACAAAAGGCGCCGCCATGGCATAGAAGCCGAATGACGATGACAGTACGAACGTGAGCGAGTGCGGGAAGAGTATGCTGTATACATCCGCGCCATCATAGTAATCCGGTGCAGGCCCTATAGTAGGCGATGTGTAAACATAAAGCGCGTACAGCACTATTGCGGCTAGGATTAGGTGCTTCAGGTGGTATGAGTGATTCCTCTTCAAAGCATCGCTTCCATGCCCTTTCGTGATAGTCACATAAAACCCCATGTGCCTAAAGCTCTAAAACCACCCTGCCATGCAAGCGCCCTAACCATGCACATATATGTACTCCTGCCTGTAAAAATACTCTGTTCCTCTGCTTCCGATGCCACACTCTATGGGTGCGTTCGAGAATATTAGCGTGTCATTTTCTGCACATATATCCTGGACTGTGGCGTTCTGGGGCATGGGGAAGTAGCAGTTCTGTGGCTCTATGTCAAACACATAGCATATTAGCTGTTGGTACGAAGGTATACCGCCTGCGGGGTAAAAGCGGTATGACTGCATGTTCTGGTACGGCATGTCTGTCTGCAAATGGGTGAAGAAGTCGTATGCCGTTGCTGCCCCAGGGGGAAGCATCGAATAGTGATACATTTGCAGGGAGAAGTACATGTATGCGGTCAATACTGCAATGGCCGTAACCATGCGAATGCGCCTGTCGTTAAAGCATCCTATTGCCATACCAACGCCCCTCGCAGCCACAGGCACAAATGGCGTTATGAGACGGTTGATGTCCATGATTGGTGCCATTGAAAGGCCTTCAATGCCAAAGTTCATGTAAAGGGCTATTGAGATAGCCGAAAGGAAATAGGGTAGCAACGCCTTCCTGCTCCTTATGAACATCAGGGCGGACAAAGCAAGCAACTGAGCTAGGATTCCAGTGGTTGCATGGTAACCGCTTGTGGCCATAGGTAGCGCCAGTGGGTTGTTTATGCCAAACAACAAGTAGAAATAGGATGGGGTGTATGTCGTGCCTACGCTTCCTTGGAAAAACGATAGGTGGACTATCATATTCTGTAACGGGCTGGACGGTATGTAGAAGATGTATGGCAGCGCCATTATCGGCGCCCCGAACCAAACGTACTTAATGTAGTTACCATTTCCATCCGTAAGCAAAAATACTGTGGAGAACACCGCCCACCCAAGGAATGCAAAGAATGCTTGAGTGCCGAAGAATACACCGAACACCACCACCATTCAGCTCAGAACGTGAAGATTCCTGCCTTGCCTCATTTTTGCAATGACCAGTACCATTATAGATAGAGATAGCAGTAGGCCTATGAAGATATCAGGGTAAACGGATGTGGAATAAGCGTACACCCGCGGGTTGAACAGGTAGAGCGCTGCGGCAAGCAGGCCTCCAATCCTCATTCGGTAGCGCAGAAGAGTGGCGAATATTGCCATGGACGTAAGCAGTATAGCACTCAAGGTCATATAGGATGGCGTGGCAATTGAATGGCCAAAAATAGCAAGAAACGGATAGCCGTACAGGAAGAAACCCAAGTCCTGTTGAAACCCAGGTGAGCAACAGTCTAAGTAGTGCGGATATTCGAGTGAGTAAGCATAAAAGGCCTCGTCCGCAACACCTATGCCTCTCATCTGCGGTCCTATGTATTCAAGGACCGCAGCTTCCATCAGGACCATCAGGGCTGCAAACGCCAGTAGGTTCAATAACATTTCACTCCTACTACCACAAGCATCCGTGCTCTTACTACCACTCAACCTGCCCCTAGCCACCAAACCATCGTAGAATCCAGATCATGTGCCGAATGTCCGTTCGGCCTGAAGCTACCGTAGCATGCAACAGTAGCATGCTGTTGTCATTTGCACCCATTATGTCAGAAAAGTAATAAAAATATGCAACACGCGACGTCATTGGTCATTGCAGTAAGTGGCTTGCTAAAGAAGCCACGGCAGTACCTACCCAGAAATTTCTAACAAAAATGGCCGTCCTATGTGCCTTGGTACGGGTACCCTTATTGATACCTAACTGTGTATATACTGCTGCATCCATTTTAAAAGTGAGAAGGCAAGATGCGTGGGCGAATTGAAAAGATTCCATATGCCTTCCTGTGCAATAAAGTGCACCTTCCTTCCCCCACGCATATGTTTGCCGCCCGAGCTACAGAAATGCGGCTACGGGCCTATGCGGTGCTCGGTTGGGCACGTATGTGAAGCTGGTCGCTACCCAATTCTGCAGTATTGTGCCGCAAGGCTGTGCAGAGTTCCCATCTTGTTCGGATCATGGAGAAGGCGCAGCTGCGTGCAGATGTCAGCAACTATTTTCCACCACTATGTTCTGCGTATACGCGCCGGCCACCGCACTTAATGGCACCCCGAGCCCGAAGTACAGTGCGTTGTATATGCTTGGGATGTATGCCGGGTAAGCCACGGTATTTGTTGCGGCCATAGACAGGGGGTACGGCTGCAGGGAGTTGCCCATGTAGGACAGATCAGAGGTAACATCCCAAAGGGTGTTGCCCACCGGGAAGCTGTGCGCGGCGTGGACCCAGTTGCTGCCACCCACCAGTATGTTCGCGTTCGTGTTCCCTACGTTTGTGTCGGTGACCAGCATATTTGTCTCCGCGGTGTTACCAGGGTATAACGAACCGAATGCTATTAAATTAGTTCCCAATGAAATGGTGCAGGTCTGCGGCGCAGCGACAAACGCGCTGAACGACATGGATGGCTCTATCCCGTTCGGCGGGTATTGCCTAGCAAGCATCCCATTCCAGTATGTTATATACGTTGCACCAAGCCCGTCGCCTATGAGACCTATGTACCCCCCATTTTCCGCATAAGTCTCAGTGCCCCCAGTGTCAGTATATGTGGCGCTTAGTGGGTCTATATCAGTGCCAAGGTTGCCGTAGTAGTTCAAGCCGGCGTTGTAGTAGCTGGCTATCTGCCCTGATGCTATTACAATGGACATGAGGTACCACGTGCTGGGGGACAGCGTCACGCTTCCGGATGGGGCATCCCAGGACGTCCAACTTATTGTCTTCGCGAATCCAGCATAGTTCCCTCCCCTTGTTTCCAGCCTGTACATCTGCCCCGCCCCTGTGGATCCGGCTGAGAAATAAAGATTACCCAACCCTGTGCTGTAGGCGTAATACTGCAATATGTAGTTGCCTCCTGAATTGTAGTTTGCATTTGTATACATATAATCCCCATTCACGCTGTTTGCGTAGAACGCATTTGTCCCTATGGGGGATCCTGAAGCTGCAGACGCAGTGGACCCAGCAGAGCCTGCAGTCGTCCAGCCGCTTGCACTGGCGCCATTGTAGTATGCCGAGAAGACATTTGCCCCGTTGTCGTACGCACCCCATGCCCCGCTCAGCTGCGGTGATTCGCCTATCGTGTTCCCGTTGAACAGGTTTATGCTTTGCGAAACTAAGCCCATATAGAGTATGTTGGAGCTGTATGCAGGTATGAAATTGCCAGGCAGTCTAATCCAATATATAACATTGGCTATGGTATTCATGGAGGTTGCCTGCGCTGCATTAAGTGCGTTGCCTTCCAGCCAGCTGTATGCGACTGTTCCGTTCTGGTAGAAGAACTCCGCGTTCTGCAGGTTGGTCGACAGGCGCGTTTGGTTACCCAAGGCATTGAAGGACACAGGCACATCCAAGTTGCCTTGCGGAGATGTGACCTGGTTGTTCGACACATCAATGCACGAGTAGTACAGCACGGCAGGCGGCAGGTTAGGCGATGAATCTATGGCGAATGAGTTGCTTACGCTTGTGGGGATGTAGTTTCCGTTGCCGAGGGTGTTGGCCACCACGCTGTAAGTAGCCGACGCTGATTCCGTGAACGTATTCTGCGTTGTGAACTGTGCTATGTTCGCCCCGTTGGCATATACGTTTGCAGCAAGCTGGTTGTTCAGCGTCACTATGTTCGCAGTTACTGTTGCGGTTCCGCCACCGCATATTGGGCTCTGTGGGAAATTGGGAAGCGTAATGGCCGGGGTGGCCCTGTTCACTGTAAGAATCTGAACTACTGATGCAAGCGTAGTGGTATCCAAGGCGTTTATTGTATAGCTCCCTGCAGCCACAACCGGGAATACATACGAGAGTGAACTTGCTACAGGTCCTGCAACAACGTTGGAGCTGCCGAACTGCCCGCCCGATACCAGAAGTTCCACCGAATCAGTGGAAGGAACCGCATTCGCGGTAATCTGTGCGGTGTTGCCATAGGCGAGTGGATTGCTGGAGATTGTGAGTGTCGGCGGCGCGTTCTGCTTTGTGAATGTTACTGATACAGTGTTGCCTGCCAGCACATTGCCATAAACAGGCGAAGGCACCCACAGGTTTACGCCTATTACCTGGTTTGCTATGGCGTATGGGAAGTTCCCTGCGTTTGTCGAGAAGCTTACGGTGTTCGACACAGATATGGAATTGTACGCAATGATGCCGCCATACACCACGTTCCATGTGCTGCCGGTGGGGAGGCCGGCCTCCACGAAATTCGATGTAATCGGCGTCTGCACAGTATTGAATGACGCTGCAGGCATTGCACCATTGGGGGGATACGCCCGCACTGCCATCATGGTCCAGTCCTCTGTGCTAGTCCCACCGTCTGTAGTGACTGCTAACCCTCCTCCACTGTATCCCTGCCCTGCATGTGGGGCTACTTCCTGCGTGCCGAAGTTTGCGTAGTCGAACACAGTGTTCTTGTAGAGCGACAATTGGTCTCCCGCATCAACCACAGTCATCTGGTACCACGTCGCCGTGGACGACCCAACTGCCGCCGAACTTATAACAGTGGTGGATGTCCCTCCACTCGCGTAGTATCCAATAAGATCTGTTTGGCCGCTCCTTGCGTCAAACCTGAAAACATAGAATCTGCCGCCCGTTATACTTTGCACGTTGGTCATCATATCAGTGAGCGGTGCACTGCCGCTGAGCTGCACCATTATCTGCGCCACATAGTTGGATGGCACCGCGACAGAATTTTCCCCGTCTGTCGTCCACGTCGTAGCGGCAGACCCTCCTCCCGCTACCGAACCGGTTATTGCAGTTGTATACGGGCTTGGCGCAGTTGCCGTGCTGGACGGACCGCTCCCTCCTGATCCTGTATGTGTTAAGGCAAATGTGGCTGAGCCGTTGGAATATATGGGGAACACTGTGCCCCCGTCATCATAATATCCCCATTTTGAACTGAGCTGTGGCGCCTCCCCGTTAATCGCGTTGCTCAGCAAACTCACGGTTTTGGCGGCGAAGCCCATGTAAACGTTTATTGAGCTGCTAGCAGCTATGCCGTTGGCTATGCTTAACCAGTACAGGGTATTTGTGGAGGTCGAGGAGGCCCCGGCGCTTTCTGTCGCGAGGTCGTTGCCCTCAAGCCACGATGGCACAATTATTCCATTTGCGTAGAAGAACTCCACGTTCATCAAGTTGCCTGTCTCATATGGCGCGTATTGTAGACTGTTGACTGACAGCATCTGCTGGAATGGCGCCTGAGTAGCTGCAGCCTGGGAATTGGTCAGGGTTATGTTCACATATTCCACTATATTCACCGGTATTGCGATTGCGGTTGGGTCAACGGCGCTGTAGTTCGCGTTGCCTGCGGTGTCAAATGTGACAGAAAGGCGGCTACCTGCCGGAATGGTAAAGTTGCCTAGAGTCCTTGTTACATTCCCTGATGAGAGACTGCCTGCAGCCACCACGCCGCCACCCATGGAAACGGAATAGTTGAACAATGCTTTGTTCCCGGGAAGCATCGAAGCGCTTATGGAAGGCGACAGCGCGTATGAGAATTGGCCCGGCAGCAGCGGCACATATATGGTAGAAGTGGAATTAGGGGATCCCATCTCAGTGCCACCCATCGATATGGTAAGCCGTGGTACTGCCTTTACCACGCTTACGTTGTATACTGTTACATTCTGGTGCGCCACGTATGCCCCTGTTATGTTGTACGTGCCGTTCGTGTAGCCTATGAAATATGCATTCCATCCTGGTCGCTCCATTACGCCACCGCGTGACAGATTCCCATACTCTAGGCTAATGTTCTTCATTCCGACCTGTGCACCAATGTGCCTTAGGCTTGTCACTGCGCCTAGAGCGGCAGTCCTGTTCATTGCCGTGCCATACTTGAACAACGATCCCGTATCCTGGCCGTCCGTGGTGCCACCATACCCTGCCGCAAGCGATGCTATCTCCGAGGTGTTTGTTGTATACCTTATTGTGCTTGTGGTTGCCGGTGTAGTCGTGGACTGCGCAGTGGATGTGCTTATGGACGTATTCGTCGATGTGGTGGTTGCTGCCGTGATGGTTGTGCTCACCGTGCTTGAAGATGTGGATGCGGATGTCAGTGTCGTTGCCTCTGTGGTGCTTGTGGTGGTTGTTGCAGTGGTGAGCGAGGATGCCGCAGAAGTGGTCGATGCCTCAGTAGACGTGGTCGTGGTAGTCGTTGTTGTGGCATTTGTCGAATTCACGCTTTGCCCCGCGAACGCTATAACATAGGACGTGGATATATTCACGTTTATAGTCCTGTTGCTAGGTGCCGGCAGGAACACGATGCTGTTTGACGTGCTGTAGCTGACCAGTAACCTGTATGTGCCATCTGCTACACTGAATCTTATAGGTTCTGGTGCGGGAAACTGGGCAGAAATGTTTCCAAATGTTACCTGCCATGTAACGTTCTGAGGTAGCCCTGCCTCGTAAAAAGTCACGTTCTCCAGCTGCATGGCAGTGCTCGTGTTGGCCTGTGTTGCGGTCATTGTGGATGACGAAGTAGGCTGGATTGTTGTGGCTGTGCTTGTCTGCTGCGTCGTGGTCGTACTGGCAGACGTGGTCGTTGCTGCAGTGGCGTTCACCTGCCCTAAGGTAGTGTTGGAAATGGCATTCGATGGCGGCCCGTCCAGCGCCACATGCGCATATGCTCCGCTACCAATATGGAACACTGTCATGTTTGTTGATACCAAGCCAAATCCTGCAATTGCTATGGCAACATACAGCGCTAACAGCAAAGTCGATACGCTGCGCATCTGTGTACCGGTTAGGCTTCCATATTATGCAGTTCCCCTTCCCACCTTACCCCTCTCAGTGTCGTGTGGACCCTACCGGTGCTTATCAAGTAATCCAGCACCACCATCAGGGAGCAGTGGTTCACCTGCCTCGGCAGCTTCCTTTTCAGGTCCGCTACTGAGATGACAGCGCCTTCTGCCTTCCTTATGGTCCGCTCGACCATAATCACAGTGTTTAGGGTGGGCGACGGTGCCTCCCTTTCCGTTATTGTTCTTTTCATTCAAATCACCTAACATGTTCTAATAGCAAATAGCTATTAAGTCATCGCTATTATTGATGAAACATGGCCATACGGGAGAAAAGCGTCTCTTGGTGAGGGGCCGCCACTGCCATTAAAGTGCATGGCGTTTTCGCAGCCCGGCCCACCCGTCCTGGAGTCATAGGCACTGCAGGCCCACTACTTTGGGGTATAAATACTTGAAAGTACAATTAGGAAGAAAGTCTACTTTTCGGTGATACGACGGGTTTCAAGCTGAAGGCGCCATACAAAGTCTCCCCTGGGCAAGCGGATGCCGTAGCGCAGCTGCTGTCCGGGTTCTCCAAGTCGGACAAGCAGACGCTGTTGGGTATAACTGGAAGCGGCAAGACGTTCGTGATGGCCAATGTGATACAGGGCTTGCAGAAGCCAACACTGATAATTGCGCACAACAAGACCCTCGCCGCACAGCTCTACACCGAGCTCTCCGAGCTCTTCCCTGAAAACAGGGTGGAATACTTTGTCTCGTACTACGACTACTATCAGCCCGAGTCATACATGCCCACAACAGACACATACATAGAGAAGGATGCAGCCATAAACGAGCAGATAGAGCGGATGCGGCTCCACGCGGTCTCGAGCCTGATTAGTAGGAAGGACACAATAATAGTGGCGAGCATAAGCTGCATATACGGGATAGGCAGCCCAGATGACTTCAGGAACATGTCTGTGGAACTGAGCACGGGCGCACGGGTGACTAGGGGAAGCCTGCTTGCATCGCTGGTCGGGATACAGTACCAAAGGAACGACAAGTCCATAGAACCCGGCAAGTTCAGGGTGCATGGCGACACCATAGACGTGATACCGGCGTACGAGGCAAACATAATAAGGATTGAGCTGGAAGGGAACAGGGTGGGCAGCATAAAGGAGATAAACTCCATAACTGCGGACGTTATAGCCGCGGTTGACAGCGTTACAATCTATCCGGCAAGGCAGTATGTGGTCCCTCCTGAGAAGACACAGGCCGCACTGGAATCCATAAGGATCGAGCTTGCGGCCCGCCTCCCGCAGCTCCCGCCTCTCGAGGCGCATAGGCTGGAGAAGAAGGTGAAGTACGATATAGAGATGATCAGCGAGATGGGCTACACAAACGGGATAGAGAACTACAGTAGGCATTTCGATGGCAGGGCGCAAGGAGAGCCCCCCTATGTTCTGGTTGACTACTTTCCGCGGGACTATCTGCTCATAATAGACGAGAGCCACCAGACGATACCCCAGGCCAGGGCGATGTACAATGGGGACCACATGCGCAAGAAGAATCTTATTGATTTCGGGTTCAGGCTGCCCAGCGCATTCGACAACCGCCCCCTCAAGTTCGAGGAGCTGGAGCGCAAGATGGGGACCACGCTGTTTGTATCCGCAACCCCTGCCGAATACGAGATCAGCCGCAGCGGCGGTGTCGTTGAGCTCATAACCCGCCCAACCGGTCTGCTGGACCCGGTGGTGGAGGTAAGGAAGATGGAAGGGCAGATGGGGTACCTGATGGGTGAGGCTCGCAAAACCATAGCGGAGAACAACCGTGTCATGATAACCACGCTCACAAAGAAGGCGGCCGAGGATCTAACCGATTTCCTTGCTAAGGAGGGATTCAGGGTCCGATACCTGCACAGTGAGGTTGACAACCTGGACAGGATAGAGCTGATAAGGCAGCTAAGAGCCAAGGAGTTCGACGTGCTTGTGGGTATAAACCTGCTCAGGGAGGGCCTTGACATACCAGAGGTCGGCACCATCTTCATACTTGACGCGGACAAGGAGGGGTTCCTGCGCGACACACGCAGCCTCATCCAGACGATAGGCAGGGCATCGAGGAACGTTGACGGCAGGGTTGTGCTTTTCGCAGACATAATGACTGACTCCATAAGTGAGGCTGTTAGGATAACACAGGAGAGGCGGCGCAGGCAGGTCGAGTACAACCGCGCCCACGGCATAACACCAAAGACCATAGTCAAGGCGGTCCAGGCAAAGAAGGGTACGATAAAGGGCATAAAACACATGGGCCGCTCCGATATACACAAGGAGCTTGCAAGGATGGACGCGGAGATGAAGGTCTATGCCGAGAAGCTGGAGTTTGAGAAGGCGATAGAGCTGAGGGACAGGATAGAGGAGGTGAAGCGACTGATAGAACGTGAGCGAAAGTGAGGGACAGCATATTCGTAAGGGGAGCTAGGGCGCACAACCTAAAGAACATAAGCGTAGAGCTGCCAAGGAACAAGTTCATAGTGGTGACAGGGATATCCGGATCCGGCAAGTCCACGCTGGCGTTCGACACCATATATGCGGAGGGACAGCGCAGGTACGTGGAGAGCCTCTCCGCGTATGCCAGGCAGTTCCTCGGCCTGATGGACAAGCCCGACGTGGACAGCATAGACGGGCTTTCCCCTGCCATAAGCATAGAGCAGAAGACCACCAACAAGAACCCTCGGTCCACTGTTGGCACCGTAACCGAGATATACGACTACCTCAGGCTCCTCTACGCCAGGATAGGCGTGCACCACTGCCCCAAGTGCAACAGCACCATAAAGCCGCAGACCGCGGAGAACATAACCAGTCTGATCATGGCCTCGAAGGGCCAGAACCTTGTCTTCCTTGCGCCCATACTGCGCGGTCAGAAGGGCACACATGAGCAGGTCATAGACGACCTGCGCAAGCAGGGCTTCTCCAAGATAAGGATTGACCAGAGAATCTACCAATCGGACACAGTGCGCAGCGAGGCGAGGCTGGCCAGGTACGAGAAGCACTGGATTGAGGCGGTGATAGACACGGTAAGGATAGGCGACGAGGAGCGCTCCAGGATATCCGAGGCCGCGGAGCAGGCGCTGCTGGTCGGGAAGGGGAGGCTGACCGTAGTGAGCGGGAAGGACGAAGGCGGGAAGAAGAAGGAACTAGACAGGTTCGCGGGCGAGACATCCTACAGCACATTCGGTGCATGCCCGAACCACCCCGAGGTCGTGTTTGAAGCGCTTGAGCCAAGGATGTTCTCATTCAACAGCCCGTTCGGCGCATGCCCTTCATGCCACGGGCTTGGCGAGATAACGGAGATATCCCCGGAACTGCTCATACCAGACATGTCCAAGTCCGTTATGGACGGGGCCATAGAAGTCTACGGCAAGATGGAGCTGTCCTGGAGGGCGCACCAGATAGCAGAGGCCGGCAAGAGGCACGGGTTTGGCGTGTGGACCCCTATAGGGAAGCTGTCGAAGAAACAGCTGGACGTGCTGCTGTACGGGGACCGCAGGGAGATAGAGGGAGGCGGAAGGTGGCAGAAGTATAGCGGTTTCGAGGGCGTAATCCCGCAGACCATGAGGCTTTACCGCGAGACGCACAGCGAGTGGAGGAAGGAGGAGATAGAGAGGTACATGAAGTCCGATCCATGTACGGTGTGCATGGGCAAGAAGCTGCAGCCCGTCGTCCTTGCGGTTAAGATTGAGGGGAAGAGCATAATAGACGCCACCGACATGAGCATAGACGACTCCCTAGATTTCTTCAGTGGGCTATCATCGAGGCTGCAGCCCAAGGAGCTTGCCATAGCGGTGCAGGTGCTGAAGGAGATAAACGAAAGGCTTGGCTTCCTCAAGAACGTGGGCCTCGGATACCTCACGCTTTCCAGGAGCGCAAGGACCATATCAGGGGGCGAGGCGCAGAGGATAAGGCTGGCGACCCAGATAGGGAGCAACCTCATGGGCGTGCTCTACATCCTGGACGAGCCCAGCATCGGCCTGCACCAGAGGGACAACGAGAAGCTCATACGCACCCTCAAGGGGCTCAGGGACATAGGCAACACCCTGATAGTTGTCGAGCACGACTTCGACACCATAATGGCCGCAGACTACATAGTTGACATCGGACCAGGTGCCGGGGTGCACGGGGGCCACATAGTGGCTGAGGGGACACCCAAGGAAATAATGAAGAACCCCAGGAGCCTGACCGGTAGGTACCTGGCCGGAGACATGAAGATAGACATGCCTGCGCAGAGGCGTAGGCCCGCCGGCTATATTACGCTGACCGGCGCGAAGGAGAACAACCTAAAGGACCTCACCGTAAAGCTGCCACTCGGGGTACTGTGCGGGATAACGGGCGTATCCGGATCTGGCAAGAGCACGCTCATGAACCAAACCGTGATGCCCCTTCTAAAGAGGAAGTTCGGGGAGCAGGCGGACAGAGCAGGTGCACATTCATCCTTCGATGTTCCGGACGAGGTAAGGAACGTCATCATAATCGACCAGGACCCTATTGGCAGGACACCAAGGAGCAACCCGGCAACATACACCAAGCTGTTTGACGAGATAAGGAAGATGTTTGCATCAACCAGGGATGCGCAGATCAAGGGCTATACTGAAGGGAGGTTCTCGTTCAACGTAAAGGGGGGAAGGTGCGAGACGTGCCAGGGCGACGGCGTGCTCAAGATAGAGATGAACTTCCTGCCCGACGTGTACGTGGAGTGCAGCGAGTGCCACGGCAAGAGGTACAACAGGGAGACGCTTGCAGTCCTGTACAAGGGCAAGAACATATCAGAGGTCCTCAACATGGAGGTGCAGGAGGCATACACGTTCTTCGAGAACATACCGCCGCTCGCTAGGAAACTCAAGACGCTGATTGACGTTGGGCTGGGGTATATAAAGCTCGGCCAGAGCGCGACGACGCTGTCAGGTGGGGAGAGCCAGAGGGTGAAGATATCAAGGGAGCTGAGCAAGAGCAAGCAGGGCCATGTGGTCTATATGCTGGACGAGCCAACGACCGGACTCCATTTCGATGACACAAAGAAGCTGGTCGCCGTGCTCAACGACCTCGTCTCCAAGGGCAACACCGTGTATGTCATAGAGCACAACCTCGATGTGGTCAAGTGTTGCGACTACCTGGTGGATCTGGGCCCGGAGGGTGGGATGGCGGGCGGCAGAGTTGTTGCGGCAGGAACTCCGGAGGAGATAGCGAAAGCCAAGGGCTCGTACACCGGCCAGTTCCTGATCCCAGCGCTTGGAAGGTGAGCGCCATGATGGGGATAGTGGAGGGGGTCGGGTTCGATGCCCAGAAGGTGCCCACAGATCCGGGCGTATACATGTTCAGGGACGCAGCCGGGACAATAATCTACTGCGGCAAGGCAAAGAACCTGCGCAACCGCGTCAGCACATATTTCGCAAGTCCAGACCGGCTTGCAATAAAGACCAGGCACCTCGTGTCGAAGATAAGGGACATAGACTGGATAGTGGTAAGGAGCGAGGTTGAGGCGCTGCTCCTCGAGAACAAGCTGATCAAGCAGCACACCCCCAAATACAACATAAACCTCAAGGATGCGAAGACATTTGCATACATCGCGCTCACACAGGACAAGTTTCCACGCGTACTGACTACCCGGAAGACCGGAGCTAAGCTGGAGGCATTCGGGCCGTACACCGACGTGACAAAGCGCAGGGAGCTCCAAAGGCTTGTGGTCAGCATATTCAAGATAAGGACCTGCAGGTCCCTGCCAAAGCGGGCATGCCTGAACTACCACATAGGCATATGCACGGCACCGTGCATAGGCAAGGTGACTGAAGAGGGTTATGCGAGGCAGGTTGAGGCGGCTAGGGTGTTCCTGAATGGGGACACAAAGGAGACTGAGGAGATGCTCGCCAAGGAGATGAAGGAAGCCTCCGCCGCCAGGAGGTATGAGCGTGCCCTGGAGCTCCGCAACCAGCTCTACAGCGTCAACCTCCTGTCGGGCAAGCAGATAGTCGACAACGAGCGGACCTACGACCAGGACGTTATAGCCTTCAGGAGGGCGCAGGACAGCGTGCTGGTGGTGCAGATGGGCATACGCAGAGGCGTGCTTCTCGGGAAGCGCGACTTCAAGGTTGAATATCAGGAGAATTTCGAACAGGAGTTCCTCAAGGCATTCTACTCGTCCAACCAGATCCCGCGCGAGATCATAATAAGCGATGGGTGCTGGGCCGATCCGGATGAGAAGGATGCCCTAGAGGAGTTCCTCTCTGGGTCTAGGGGCGGGCCCGTGAGCATAACTGTGCCGGAAAGGGGGGAGAAGCGGTCCCTAATAGAGCTGGCTGGCAAGAACATAGAGGTCAACATGGACCACGATGCCGCGCTTGGCGACATTCAGAACGCGCTTAACCTGCCATCCCTGCCAATTGTGATAGAGTCGTTCGACATATCAAACATCGGCAGCGAGCACGTGGTTGCCGGGATGGTGCGGTTCGTCAATGGCAAGCCCGACAAGAGCGGCTACCGCAAGTTCAAGATGCGGACCGTCAGCGGCGCCGACGACTTCGCTAGCATGAGGGAGGTAGTAGGCAGGAGGTACAAGAGGCTGATTGACGAGGGCGCCAAGATGCCAGACTTGGTACTGATAGATGGAGGTGCCGAGCAGCTGAGGTCAGCAACAGAGTCATTGGCTGCGCTGGGCCTGAACATCCCGGCAATAGGGCTCGCGAAAAAGTTCGAAGAGATATACCTGCCCGGCGAGGTCGTGCCCAGGCGGTACGACAGCAACGGCAGGATGATGCTGCTAATCAGGAGAATAAGGGACGCCACCCACAACTTCGCCATAACCTACAACCGCAAGCGCAGGCAGATGCGAATGAGGGAGGAATTCAAAGACTGATCCATAATGAAATACGGCAGGCATTGCCGCCGCGCCGCCTGATACTAACACAGGCAGCATCCCATTGTCTTCGTACCAGCGCGTACTTGCCGCCCTCGCCCCTCCGCCTACGGCTCACATGCGCTCATCGGCATGCCTGGTACCTAACAGGGTACTTTATCGGCTAAATATCCCTGCTGGGTTATATTCTTGGATGACCAATGGATGGTTGTGGCACGTACGGCGTTCAGTCATCGCAAAGCCATGTAAAATGGCCTGATAAAATGGCAGCATGAGGATTTCCATGCCGTGACTGTCCATTCGGTTGTCCGCTAATCCTCGAGCGCCACAAGCCGCTGCGCTACGGCTAGGCTCGCTGCGATGGGGCAGAGTCCCTCCTTATCCAGTCTGGATGCAATACGCTTGCCACGGCACCGAGGAGGCAGACGTTGTGGCCTAGCGGCGTTGCCATGACCTTGGGCATGCGGTTTATCGCATAGCTTCTGCTATACCTCCCTATTGCATCCAGGAATAGCGAACGGTTGTTGAGCATGATTGAGCCGCCTATCGACACAACCTCAGGGTCATAGGCATTCACAACGTTCGCCACCATTATCGCACTTATCATGCACACGCGCCGTGCTATATCCACCGCGATCCTATCGCCCTTGGCGCCAAATATGTCCTCGGCTCTGAGATCCCTTGCGCCGCGCAGCCGGGTCTCCTTTCCTCTGTATAGGGTGCGCAGCAGGTACTTGGCATACTTTGGCATGTTCTTGCCGCCGCAGAACGCCTCCCAATGTCCGTAGGCCCCGCAGCCGCACCTCACGCGGCTGTCTGGCTCGAAAAGGAAGTGCCCTACCTCGTGCGCGTTGCCGTCTTTCCCCAATGCCAGGTGGTTGTCAACTATTACTCCTCCCCCTATCCCTGTGCTGAAGGTGAGGTATACCACGTTTCTGTGGCTCCTGCCGGCCCCAAAGAACTTTTCAGCCATCACTCCGGCCACACAGTCGTTGAGCAGATAACACTTGGTCCCAAATCTGCGTTCAATGGGTCTTACTATCTCCATGTCGGCTACATCAAGGTTGGGCGGAGTGAGCAAGGTGCCTCTGTTGATATCAAGAGGTCCGCCTGCCGAAACGCCTATGCCATCGTAGTCGGAGAACTCCTCCACCAGTTCGAATATCTGTCCTATCAGATTCTTTGGGTCTGTCCTGCGGTACAGGACATGCAGCAGCCTGCCACGTTCATCAGCCAGCGCGGCCCTGACATTGGTACCTCCTATGTCAATCCCGACTATTTTCCTCATTGTTACCGCTTGAAAAATACACGAAATGCCATGCCTAATCTCATGCAATCCTTAAATTAATTATCTTTTATGGCTGTGCCGAAAATCCCTCGCCGGCGCCAAATGCATTGAACCACACACAATATATGGATTTGGGGATGGCAATGGTTTATATTCTTGAAATGCGAAGGATATTTATCTGCGAATGACCTGCTGGCATTTCTTATTCACTGATGAGTTGCATGGTCGACAAAGAAAGGGACAAGATAAGTCCGTGGACGGCCGCCGCAGTAGGGCTAGGTGCAATAATAGGTGCGGGCATATTCGTGCTCAGCGGCACTGCAATAGCACTGGCCGGCTCATATGCGCTTGCGGCGTTCGCTCTTGTCGGGCTTCTTGCGCTGATAATAGCACTCGAGCTCGGTGAGCTCGGCTCCCTGATGCCAAATGTGAAAGGCGCGTCATACTCATACACCTACATGGCGCTTGGCAGCGAGCTTGGTTTCATAACCGGGATGCTAAGGTACATGGCGCTGGCCACGTCAATAGGCGCCATAGCGTTGGGCTTCGGGTCTTATCTTGCAAGCTTTCTCAGCATCCCTCTCGGCACATATTCGATACCATTCGCCATGGCTCTGATATTTGTGCTGTCCCTGGTTAATATGCTAGGCGTGAAGAAGGCCGCCAGCGCAGATTCAATACTTGTCGTTGTGAAGATTGGGGTTCTGGCCCTGTTCATAGGGTTTGCACTTTACATAGCGCTCACCAACCCCTCCATAGGCACATCCAACATGTCCTTCGGCGTATCCGGAGGGACTCTCGGCGGCATATTCGCGGCAAGTGTGGCCGTGTTCTTCGCATATTCTGGCTTCCAATCAATATCTACCCTTACCGAAAGGATAAGGGGCGGAGCACGCGGGTATGTAACCGCAATTCTCGGCGCAGTAATAGTGAGCATTGTGCTCTACATACTGGTGGTACTTGCCATGATACTACTTCTCCCCCCGTCCGCCTACAGCATAACCGCAGACCCGCTATCGTACGCGCTGAAGAGCGTTAATGCCCCATCCTGGCTATTTACCCTTGTGGACATAGGTGCTCTCGTCGCAACCACATCCGCCACCATAGCAATGATACTGAGCGCATCGCGCTCCCTCTACCAGATGAGCACTGACCGGCTGCTGCCGCGGTACTTCAGGAAGTACAATCCGCACACCGACACCGCCGAGAACGGTATAATAGTGTCCGCAATAATAGGCGTGCTCATACTGTTCGCAGGCAACATATATGTCATAGCATCCATATCCAACTTCGGCCTGATATTCGATTACATGCTAATAGGGTTCGATGTCGTGCACTTCAGGAGGCACGGTGTGAAGGCGCCGTTCCGCATGCCGCTTTACCCGTACCTCCCCGCGCTCAGCATCATAATGCTGCTGGTAATGTTCACAGGCATGCCAAAGGAGGCACTCGAGATAGGCGTAATGCTGATAATACTGCTGCTGGCTACATACTATTCGTTAAGGGAGCTGAATGGGAAGAAGGTGATCAGGGTGCGCCTGTTCAATTGATGCCTCCTAGCATATTCTAAACATTTATATTTTTGGCCGTATCATAGCGTACTACGCCGTGCATCCGGCGGCGACATGTTGTTTTGCATGGATCCACACGACAGCAAAGCGTATGCGGAGGCACTAGACCGTGCCGCCATGCATCTGGTGAAGCAGGTCACCCCGGACGGATACGTCTCCGCCTCCCCTACCTACAGGTGGTATTTTCCGCACTGGATACGCGACTCAAGTTTCATTGCAATAGCACTGCTGCATTACGCATCGTTCGTGCGCGAGGATGGTCCCGGCAATTCTGCTGCGGCCCGCGCTGCGGCACGGCACATAAACGAGTTCAACTGTACAATCGCGCGCAAGTATTCCCCGGGTATGTCTGAGCTTGCAAAGCTGGGTAAGGGCGATTCGGAGTTCCTAAAGCTCAAGCACCACATATATGCAAGAATGGGCAAGGACGGGGACCTCGCCAAGCTGGAGTTCACCGACGGATCCGGCAGGACAATATTCATGATAGATGACACACCCGAGAGGGAGAGGGATAGCTGGCTACGACAGTACGACTCCATACCCCTTATACTTCTGGCACTGGAAACCGAGGCGGCCAGCGTAGGTTTGAGCGATAAGGAGTCTGCATACCTAAAGGAGATATCCCCAGCAATTACGGAATATATGCACCTGATATTCCGTACGCCGTGCTCAAACATATGGGAGTTGGAGAAGGAATACATGCATGCGTATAACCTCGCAGCCATATACTGTGGCATGGGTACGCTCAGGGACATGTACGGTACCGTGCTGTCTGGACAGCCCGAGGCCAA
>JAKAPJ010000031.1 GCA_021807115.1 Microcaldota archaeon | reverse complement strand
ATTGCGGAACCGCAGCACGACTATGAGGAAGAGGGAAATGAAGGCGACGGACGTTGTTTACAACGTCTATCGGTACATGAAACTAAAGTATAATTTTTACCTCGAGGTTTTCTACAGGGCTCAGGGGTACGGCTGCGCCTACAGTTTGTCCCCTCCATCCCTCGGTATGTCGGCTATCCTTATGGTGCCGGCATACCTGAAGCCCTTCCTCTCCTCCGTGGTCCTGATGAACTCGGTGATCATGTCTACATCGCTCATCCAGAAGCTGCCCATAACCGATCCGCCCAGCAGCATGAGCGTCCTGTCCACAACGCCCCTGGATTCGCCTAGGTACTCCACGGGCTGCTTGGGCAGCGGCTCGCCACTTACATGGTGGTTCCACAGCTCCATCACCTCCCCTATAATTTTGGACAGCTTTGCCGTGTCGCCGATACTGCCTACAAGCTCATTGTAAAGTGTGTTTGCCGAGTTGATTATGTAATGTTGATAGCGCTTCTCCTCCATGCTGTAGCAATGTAGCAGCTTGTCCTTCTGCCTTGCGGTTATGCGGCCATTGCCGCATTCATAGCTGAGCTGCGCCTCCCAGAGCGGCAAGATGCTCCGCCCGTACGCCGCGTTCGTGCCGATTGTCTTGTCCATTGATGCACCTTCAGGTTCGCGCCTTAGTGATTCGTCTGCAATCATATTTAAGTTTTTGCAGGCCTCACGGCGGACAACCTGCATAGAAAGGTATTTACGCAATCACGTAGAATGAGTGTGCAGGTGCGTGGTGGATGTTTGTAATAAACCTCAAGAACTACATGGAGGTGTCGGGTGCAAATGCGGCAAAGATGGCTGGAATCTGCAGGGGTGTGGCTGACAGGCACGGGGTTCGGATAGCAATAGCTCCCCCTAACATGATGCTGTCTGAGATTGCTATGCATTATCCAGATACATTCGCGCAGCACATGGACAACGCAGCGGTGGGTAGCACGACTGGGTACTCTGTGCCCGAGCTGGCCAAGGGATCCGGAGTCGCCGGCTCACTTATAAACCACAGCGAGCACAGGATTCCTGAAGCGGAGATAGCTGCCCTTGTGCCGCGCCTCCGCAAGCTAGGGATGACATCCATCGTGTGCGTCAGGGACAACGTGGAGACTGAGCGGTATGCAAGGCTTGCGCCCGACTATGTCGCGATAGAGCCGCCAGAGCTTATAGGCAGCGGGCGCGCGGTGTCGAAGGAAAGGCCCGATCTAATATCCGCGGCCGCAAGGATAGTTGGCGGCTTAGAAAACGGCACCATGCTGCTGTGTGGCGCCGGTATAGTGACACCAGCGGACGTGTCCAGGGCGATGGAGCTCGGCGCCGCTGGCATACTTGTCGCAAGCGGTATAGTTAAATCGCCGGACTGGTCCGCCAGCGTGGAGGGCTTCGCGGCTGCAATGTCAAGGAAGCCGCATGTCCCTGTCCGATAGCCCCCCTTGGCCAATTTCGCTTACGCGGACCTGTGGCCGAAGTGCCTACCCTGCCTGCCATAGTTGTTGTGCTGCCTGCGGTATCCACCCCCTCCTCCTCCTTCCCTGTTCCTGTTGAAGTATCCGCCACGCTTCTCGCCTCCGAAGTGCTCCCTGAAGCCCCCGTGCCTGGACTTGGGGAACGGCACCTCAACGTTCATGAACTTCTCTATGTCGAGGTCCACGGGTATCATCCTTATATTCGCCGTGTACTCTATCACCCTGATCAGGTTCCTCTGTTCTGGCTCAACTATGGTGAACGCCCTGCCAGACTTGCCCATCCTGGCCGACCTGCCCACCCTGTGGACGTACACGTGCGGGTCGTCGGGTATGTCGAAGTTTATTATGTCGGATACGTCGTTTATGTCAAGCCCCCTTGACGCTATGTTGGTCGCTATCATGAACTGCCCCCCGTTCTTGAACCTGCCAAGCGACCTCTCGCGCATCGCCTGCGTAAGCCCACCGTGAAGGAGGATCGCATTTATGCCCTGGTTCACCAGGAACCGGTGTATTATGTCTGACTCCGTCTTGGTCTGCGCGAATATTATCCCCTTTGTCGGCTTGAACCTGTTTATGTACGCCAGCAGCACGGCGAATTTCGCCTTGCCCCTTGCCTGCGTGAACCCGTGCTTTATCGTGGTAACAGTTATCTCCTCCTCCTGGCCGATGATTATCCTCTTGAGCGCGCCCACCGTGTGCCTCGATGCCACGTCCACGACTTCCTGGGGCATCGTTGCGGAGAACAGCGCCATCATCTTGTTCTGCGGAGTCCTGGAGAGTATGAACTCCACGTCCTCTATGAAACCCATGTCGAGCATCACGTCGGCCTCGTCAAGCACCATGAACCTAACTTTCCCTATGTCCAGCGCCCCCCTTTCTATTAGGTCTATTATCCTTCCCGGCGTGCCGACCACTATGTTTGTGCCGTTCCTTATCGCTTCAATCTGCACGTTTATCGAGGCCCCGCCGTACACTGTCGTGGTCCTTATCCTGAGGCCCGCGAACGCCTTCTGCGCGAAGGTCGACACCTGCAGCGCAAGTTCCCTGGTCGGGACTATTATGAGCGCCTCGACGTCCCCCGTGTGCCTCATCATCTGCGCGATGGGAACAAGGAACGCCGCGGTCTTGCCCGTGCCTGTCTTCGCCCTCACTATGACGTTGCGGCCCGCTACCATCTCAGGTATTGTATGCTCCTGCACCTCGGTGGCGGCTGTGAAATTCACCCTCCTCAGCGCCTCAACCAGCTCTGGCTTCAACTGCATCTCATTGAAATTTTTCAAAAAAACACCTGAAAAAGAGAAATATACTGCTTTCTTTCTCGCTTTTCACTCTCGTTAACTCCATACTACCATTGGCATAAAACATATTTAGATGTTGCTAAGCCCCCTACTTCAGCAGGAACAGCACCTCGAGCGCCACCTCTATCACTATTAGGACTATGACTATCGCCTCCAGGCTGTCCGCATGCTTCCTGTTTATCGCTGCCTCAGCTATGGCCTTCCTGCCGTTTATGGTCTCCATGTCGTTCTTTATCGAGTCCTCCAGCGCCTCCAGCTTGAATACGTTCGCGAACAGCACGTATATCCTGGCCAGGTACCACTCCCCGAGACCGAATGCGGTGTTCTCTATCTTGTTCATCGTCTCCAGTGTCTCGTCGGAGAATGCAGCCAGCTTCACATGCAGGGCCGTGGCCTTGCCGCTAATCAGCCTCCCTACCAGCCCCAGTCCGTTTATCTCGGCAACCGACCTGCTTGTCTGCTCCAGCATCGTGGATATCCTGGCCCTGGCTATCCTCATCTTTAGCAGCTGCACGTTGGCTATCTCCGCCATGAGCAGCTCGTAGTCGTACTTCTTCAGCTTGTCCAGCAGCACCGCCCCCTCCCACCCTACGAAGAATGCGTCATCGAAGTTGTAAGATATGCTCTTGCTCAGCACGTCCTCTATGTACTCCTTGTCCAGGGCGTCTGGGGATTTCTCGTCCACCAGCAGCCCCGCCAGCAGCGCCCTGTTGTCCTTGATCACCTGGTCCTTGGTCCCGTTTATGAAGTAGAACGTGTACATCTCGTTGCGGCTCTCCGTCTTGATGCTGGCCACCTTGGCAAGGTCGCCCTCAACGGCATGCCTTGTCTTGTCGGCAAGCCCGTTCATCGCCTCTGCCCATCCCTTGGAGAACGCCATGTCTGCGAGGAACTTCACGTCCACGCCGTCCATCTTCACCCTAAGCCGTATGGAAAACGCCCCGAGCTCGTAGATCGCTATCTGCCTCTTTACCCTTATGTTCCTGCCCCCGGCGGACAGTTCAGTTTCCTTGAGGTTGAAAACGAACGGCACGCTGAATGTGGGTATCTCCTCGGGTGCCGGGGTATTGTACTCCACCTTCGAGAAGTCCTCCGGGTTCTTCAGCAGGTTCTTCACCTTGTCGAACGGCAGGGCTACCCCCGCATCGTAGACAAACAGGTTTATTATCTCCCCGTCCATTTCGGTCCCCGCAAGCCAGAAGCCATCTCTCCTTCTGTCCGTTGCTGTATTGGATGCCGCACTATATATGCCTTGATGCTCTTGGCCACTCACAGGTTTATAGCTTTTCCCGGAACTATGTAATGCGGTGAAATGTCGTCCCTTATATCTGAGCTGGAGGGCCAGGGCCTAATGCTGCCCGACTACCGCAACAGCAACGTGGAGGTGATGAGGCAGTTCGCCAAAGGAGGGGGTGCGATGGTAGGCGACAGGCCGAACAAGATATTCCTCCTGCTCGACGGTTTCGGCTACAACCTGCTGGAACGCGTGGTGTACCGCGATCCGGTGCTCAGGGAGGTGGTCAGGAATGCCCAAGTATCCAAGGCCACCACCGTATTTCCATCATTCACCATATCCGCAATATCGAGCATAGACAGCGGGATGTCAGTTGCGGAGCACGGCATTGCGGGCGACGAGATACCGGTCAAGGAGGCAGGGACCATAATAAGCATGCTGGGGTATTCTACGGCAATGAATGGCAGCATGCGTCTTGACGATGCCTATTCAAGGTTCATATACCCTAAGCCCAAGATGATAAGTCTGCTAAAGCGCAGGCACAAATTTGCATACGTACAGGACGAGTACATACTGAAAAAGGAATACAGCAGGACGATGTTCGAGGGGGTCGAGAGCGTCCCGTATGTGTCATTCGAGGACATGCTTTTCCAGGTCGCAAAGCTCGTTAGGGGCGGCGGGCACGACAGGGTCTACGCCTACCATTCGATAATAGACCATGCGGAGCACACCTACACGCCCGACTCCCCCGAGGTCGCCCACATAGTCTCAAGCGCGCTGCTCTCCATAAAGCGCCTGCTCCTGCCGCTGCTGTACGACAACGACTTCAATCTGGTGATAACCGCGGACCATGGCCAGATACCGGTCCGTTCCAGCTCCCGTGCCATAATAAAAGCCACGGACAGGATCATGGGATACCTGAATATGCCATCCTGGGGCATGAGCAGGACCCCCATACTCAGCGCCTTCCCCGGCAAGGAGAAGGCGCTGGAGGAGTACTTTTCGGGGAAATATGGCAAGAAGGGCATACTGGTGGAGTCGGATGAGGCGATAAGGGCAGGGGTGTTCGGAAGGAAATACGTGGATGCCAGGCTCAGGCCACGCTTCGGCACACATGTAGTCATCGCCAAGGGCGACTCCGTGTTCAAGTACCAGTACCCAGGCAAGGTCCCGAAACTTCGCAAGCCGCGCTTCGGTCACCACGGCGGGATGTCAAGGGACGAGATGGAGGTGCCCGTAATAACATACTGAAACGCTCAGGTGAATGCATGGGAAACCAGATAAGGTGCGCGCACATACTAGTGGAGAAGATGTCCACTGCACAGGAGGTCTTGGACAAGCTCAAGAACGGCGAGAGCTTCGCGAAGCTCGCGGAGCAGTACTCCCTTGACGGGACGCGAAAGCGCGGGGGAGACCTCGGATTCTTCGGGCGCGGCGTCATGGTGCGGGAGTTTGAGGACGCCGCATTCAAGCTGCAGAAGGGCGAGATATCAGGGCTCGTAAAGACGCAGTTCGGCTACCACATAATAAAGCGCTTGGAGTGAATGCGGCGGCTTGCGCTACGGCGCATCCCCCCTCCTGCGGGGCATGTCCTGCGGGCCCACGGCCCTTATGTCCTTGGCGTCGAATATCAGCCATTCGCGGGACACAGTCATAAATCCACTCATCCCCAGTGTCCTCATATATGAAGCGAATTCGGAGGGCAGCTCGGTGGATGCGACCTCAAGAGCGTACTGCGGCGAGTGCAGGTTGTTGGCGAGCTTGGACGCCGATGCAGACTTGGCGCCCCCCAGCGGCGCCGATTCCCCTAGCTGCTCCACGAAGCCCTTTATCGCCAGCTCTATGTTGCTTGCTACCCTGAAGTCCGCAACCATAATGTTCTCCACCTTGCATTCATAGACTGCGGAGCGGCTTGCGCTCCCCGGTGCAGACAGGTGCGCGACATCCGCATCAGAAGTCAGGTAAACGCCTGGCCCGTATATGCCGCTATCAGACCTGCGCAGCATAGAGACGCCAGGCGCCGATGGGTGATACAGGGTCACGCTGCCAACTGCCATGCCCACGGCTGAAGCTATCAGGCGGTTAGCGCGACCGCGCTTCGATTCATCGCCGCTACCTGCGACGTTTTCAGTTGCCTCCATATCGCATCTTCCTGACTTGGACTTTATCTTGGGTAATATTTATATTTATTTCGTGCGAACGGAAACCATATCCTGTCCTGCGTTTCTGCCATAAGCGAACCGTTGTGAAAGTAATAAATCATTAAGCCTAGATTATATAACACACATACTTTTCATCTGGTGTGGTATAGTGAGGATCCTGTTTATAGGCGGCTCCGGATTCGTGGGCCGCAATGTCTACGACAGGCTGATACTAAGACACGACGTCTACCTGATGTCCAGGCATCGGCCCGATTGGCTTCCAGAGGAGCACAACAACTGGATAGAGGGTAACATAACTGATCTGGGCTCCATAAAGGTCGCGCTTTCGAAGAAGTTCGACGTGGTGGTGGACTTCGTAGGGGTTATGGGCCAGAAAGAGCAGACATACCAGGATGTGAACGTGAAGGGCACATCCAACCTGGTGGAGGCGCTGGAGGGTCGGGAGTCCATAAAGCTGGTGTATATATCCGCGATCAACAGCGAGAGAACAAGTACCGAGTACCTCAGGACCAAGATGGCCGCGGAGAAGAATATAATGCAGCACCGCAATTACCTGATAATCCGGCCTTCCGTGTTCTACGGGGAGGGGGACTACCTCACAAAGCAGCTACTGGAGACCGCCAGGAAGTACCCACCATCGTTCCCGAAGTCAGGCCCTATGTGCCCGGTATACATAAAGGATTTTGCTGAGGTGTTCGAAGCCCTGCTTGCGCAGACTGGCGTATTCAACGTATGCAGCAACGAAAGGCTGACTCTCGGTGCGATGCTGAACATAGTGCGCAAGAGGCTGAAGAAGCCCCCGATACCCGAAGCTCCGCTTCTCCTGTTCGGCGCGGTCAGCCCTATACTCGAGGCTATGGGCGTGATAAGCGCCGAGCAGCTAATGATGCTCCAATACGGGTTCTACAGGGAGGACACCGTGCTGTACAAGTATGTTAAGAAGCCCGTAAAGTACGCAGAATTTGTGGAGCGGTACATAAGCCCCGGGCGCGCCTCGTCTAAGCAAACCGCCTCCCGTCCCTGACCATGGCAAGCATGGATACAATAGACAGGACCTCGTCCTTGGTCATCCTGTCATAGTTTATGTCAATATCAAAGACAGAATGGTCCATCTCCTTGCCGTATGCCAGGCGATAATGGGCAATTGCCTTGCTGTCCTTCTCCCTTATGTATTTCCTTGCATAGGCCGCGCTCTTTCCCTTCGCCTTTGCGCAGCGCCTTACCCTTTCGGTCTCGCTGGTCTCCAACCATACGCGCACTGTTGCGTCCTTTATTATCCACGGGCCGTGCCATGTGGTAACTACGCAGTTCCTGTCCTCCGCCGCCTTAATTATGTCGTAATCGAACCTGCGTGCGTAATCCCCGCTGGCTTCGTCAAGGAACCGGAGGAGGTGAGAGTCCCCAGAAGTAACTTTCTTGTAGGAGGCGTCCACGTGGGTTATGCGCAGCTTGGCAGCAAGATCGTCCCCAAGCGTAGTCTTACCGCTTGCGGTAAGCCCGGCTACGCAAATCTTCATGCTCTAATTTGCATAAAAAGAAATTAATTATTATGCCCACGCGGCAGAAACCCCGCCCCACATCACATATGGTAGCACTGCCTTGCCTTTGTGTCGAAACTCAGGGCGTCTCCCTCAAGCCCGAGCTCCATCGCGAGTTCGGATGCGAGTATGTAGTAGTTGCCTGCGGATTCCAGCTCCCCAGTTGCCTTGCACTCCTCGGCATTAAGAACCGCCTCCCTCAGCGCCTTCTCCTTCTGCCTCCTGCCCGCTGCGGTGGATTCGCCTGCGGATCCGCGGTCTACCTCTGGCTTGACGCCCATCACCCCCCGTTTGAGGTGAATCGCCATTGTTTCCAGCACCCTACCTAACTGGGCTATGGGCATACACAACCACCATCTACCCACGAATAACCTAATAAACAGTGGCAATTCCTGATATTTACGCATGCCGTTTTTGCACAGAAGGCGCAATAACCCTGTGATTTCTGTACTGCGAATTTGCCACAGTGCCTGAGAACTTCGAGGGGCCACACTGCGATGTAGGCGCGCTGTCGCCCGTGTCAGCGCCTTCTCTTCTTTCTCCTCTGTGGCCTCCTTGCGGTTCTGCGTTCTGCCGCACCCGTCGTGCCCTTATCCGTCTTCATACCGAAAAACAGCCCGAAAGCTCCAGCAAAAACAAGAACCCAGCCGATGAAGAACCCGCCCAGGTCTATAAGGCTCAGAACAGCAATCACCACAGGCACGGCTATCTGCCATTTCCGTTTTGCCAAGGTGGCAAGGTTACGCATCATCTCAAATGCCACAAACGTTATTGCCGCGCCCAAAAGCACCCCAACCGCGCCAGGCAGGTTTCCTCCCGGCATTTTCGTGGGGCTCAGGTACGTTTCTATGCCGCCTAGCAGTATGATAAGCCCACCCAGTCCAATGAGGGATATGCTCACTTTATACATGTTTACTGTCATGCGACCAAAACTACTTGTAAAGCAACATTTTAATACATTTCAGTGCCTGCATCTAATTTTTGTGGGCATACTTGAACATCTGCCCGCTGGCCACCACGAGCACGCCTGCAAGAGCGAAGGTGAACCAGTACCCTATGTACTCTGATGTGTATCCGGATAGCAGGGAGCCGAGCAGGACCCCGATACCTATTATTGCGGCATAAACCCCAAGCGCCTTGCCCCTGTCCATATTGTTTATCGTCTCAAATATCATCGCGTAGCTTGTCGCGTAGTAGAGCGAGAAGGCGAGGCCAGCCGCCATCAGGTACAGCACCATGTTGGCTGCAAGGAAAAATCCAACCATCCCCGCCCCGCTTCCTTCTCCATACGATAGCGCCACGAATGTCACGCCTATGAGGGCATAGCATACGCCGCGGAGTTTTACTGACTGGTGTATGATGTGCATCCTTGGCCTGTTTTCCATGAATCTGCCTGCAAAGTTGAACACAACCGTCTGTACCAGCAGGCCCACGAAGAGCACCAGGAACACCGCCTTGTCCCCCAATCCCACCTGGCTTAAGCCTGCAGGGTACATTGTGTTGAATAGCCCCGTTCCGAGGAAGAAAACGAAGCTAGCGGCATAAATCACTGACACATAGTTCTCCTTCCAGTGCCTTACTGCACCTATGTTTATCATGTTCATGATTGTGGAAGTCTTGGTCGTCAACAACATAGCGAATGGCGCGATAATAACCCGGGTAACCATGTATATGGACCCGTCCAGCAGGGTCTCCTCCTTTGCACTCTGGCTTGGCTCGCGCACAAGCCTTGCTGTGAGCACCACCGCTGCGATAGCCGCGGTCATCAAGACAAGCAGCAGCAGGTCCAGGCTTACAAAATTCGTTACTATTGCAGCTATCACAAACCCAACGGTAGCCCCAACTCCAGATACCATCTGCAGCCTTGAAAACACCGAGCTCCATTTGTGCTTCGGGTAATTCTCCATGACCATTAGGGTGAGCGGCGTGCCGTTAGCTGCGGTAGCGAAAATGAAGAAGCCGTATAGCAAAATCACTCCCAGTATGCTTTTTGTGTAGTAGAACCCAAGCAGCGACAGTGCAAGTGCCACATACGAGAGCAGTATCTGCACCTTCCTCCTGTTTAGCATATCGGTGATTCTCCCCCAGAAGAACGATGCCGGTATGATCACCGCATTCCCTATCGTCATCGCATAGGACACATCCATTATCGAGCCACCCAGATGCAGGATGTAGAGGGTCACGAGCGTGGCAACGGGGCCCGCGGCTATCTGCCCTGGCAATGTGACATATATCCATTTCGAGTCCCTCTTCTTGGCCATGCCCACTCCCACCTATCACGGCTTAATGTACGACTTCCTAAGCTTTACTAGCCTATCCAGCATCATGCGCTGCGCAGCTGTGAGCCTCGCCCTCTTGTTGTAGAACAAGTACTTCTCGCGTAGTATTCTCCCAAACAGCCTGTCGTCCCCTGGATTGAAACCGTATTCCCTTAAGAAGTCGTCGGTGAGCCTGCGGGACATCTTCTCGCACTTCGCGGCGAGTCGCAGCTCCCTGCTGCCAAGCGTATCGCTGGACGGATACTTTACTATGCTATAGCCTCTCCCGAATAGCATCCTGAACAGGTATGCTGATCGCGCCATGTGGCTTCTTGACGCCACCAGCGCAATCCTTTTCACGCCATTAAAACGCTTCTTGACAATCAGCTTGGTGAAGTACGCGTTTGTGGGTGTATCTATGGACCTGGACTCCACTACTATACTGCTGCGCGTTGCGCCCATGGCAACCGCCTCGTCCTTCATTGCCTGGCCCTCAGCCTTGGGCATACTCTTCACGAACTTGTACCCTATCCCACTGGACAGTATGGCTTTCCTGGCCACACCCATCCTGAGCAGGCCCACGGCTCTTTTAACCACCTCAATGGTATTGGGCATGAGGGTGCCGTCGGAATTCATCCCCTCCGAGAGTGCGACTATTATCGTCCGTGACGCCGTGAAATCACGCTGGCTTGGCACAGCACTTGTGCAGAACCGGTCTAATTTGCTTGTAAAATGAGGTTTATATGGTTTTCTGAAAGCGCACGACCCGCGCAAACAGATATAATTAAATAGTAGACCAAACCCTACTTAAATATCCAATCCTAATTATGATTGTGGCCTTGGTGGTGTAACGGCGGCACGGAAGGCTGTGGACCTTCAGGACCGGGTCCGACATTCGGTTAACACCTACGGAAATCCCGGCTAAGGCCCTCCACAATCCCTAGGCTGGCCTCTGCACTACAAGGGCCAGTAACCGGCGCATGCACATGCCTGATTTTTCCTGTTGTTCATTTCTACTTTGGTCCCTTACGCGTTTCTTTACCGAGGATATCGGTAGTCCTCTGTCCAACGGGAACGTGGCAGATACTGTAGCTATATGGCTTATTTAAGCTCGCGCCATCCGTTTTCGCCTCCGACTACCACGCGCCAGACGCAGTCTGCAAATATCCCAGTCTCAACAACGCCCACAATCCCCCTTAGCTCCCTGTCAGTCCTGGCCGGCGAGCGTATCTTAGGCATCTCTGCGTCCACTATGCTATTGCCGTTGTCCGTAACGAATTCCACTTTCCCCGATTGCCTCGTGGAAGAGGCGATTCCCCTGCTGTCAAGTTCGGCCACTACGTGCGCCTTTGCAAACCTCACAGTCTCGAGAGGTACTCTGCCGCCAAGGCCCCTGACGAGCTTACTCTCGTCCAC
>JAKAPJ010000030.1 GCA_021807115.1 Microcaldota archaeon | reverse complement strand
TTCACGGGAAGTTCTCCGAGATAGTGTACGTCTACACCGTGGGCCGCGCGCTGGAGAATTTGGAGGGCGAGCTTGGCGCAGGCAAGAGCAGGGGCGCGGGGATCCTGAAGGGGCTCGACTTTTTCATATGCCATGTGCCATTCCCGAAACAGGCGATATATCTGGGCAGCTTCCTCTTCGTGCACCAGATGAAGCTAAGCAACCCGGCCCTGCAGAAGGAGATAGAGGCAAGGCCCAACATTGGCCCGGAGCCGCTGGACAAGAGCAAGTACTCACACCTGACGGACATGATAGAGAGCAAGTTCAATGTGTTCAACAGGGGCCCCGCCCACCAGAACGAGAACGAGGTCGTAAAGCACATAGAGAACGACCCGGAGATAAAGGCGTACTGGGACTGGCTGAAGAAGATCAGGGATGCCCCGGAGTTTGAGGGCTTCATAAACTCGCTTAACATAAAGCAGGCGCTAGTGCTCCCGTCGCAGATAGGGAACTCCTATTCAAGCTCCGCTCCGGTGAGCCTTGCCAGCCTGGCCTCAAACGCGTTCGCGGGCGCGGGGGACGGAGGTGTCTACGAGCGAAAGGGGATACTGGCTGGCTACGGCAGCGGCGCGCAGGCGACCGTCTACCCCATCAAGATAGTGGCGAAGCACGAGCGCGTGGGCGCGCTGCTCAAGGTGCTGATAAACACCGACAAGAAGTTTGCCCTAACCGTGCAGCAGTATGAGGAGCTCCACAGGATCCACGTCGGAGGCGACGCCGCTAGGCTGACTTCCGGGGAGGACCTCGTGGAGAAGGACAAGAAGTTCCTGAATCTCGAGGTGCTGCCGCAGGGCTTCCATGTCGTGAAGAGGAACGAGGACGGCACCGGGGAGTACGTATATTCCGACGGCGCCTCAATACGGCCAGTAAAGATAATGCACTAGGGCCGCGGCCTACTTGCCCGCCTTAATGTAGGCGTCCTTCAGCGCCACATAGGCCTGCCAGTTCTTCGTTATCCTTTCCTTGTGGGCATCGGTGACCTGCCTGACGACCTTTGCGGGCACCCCCATGACTATGCTGCCCCCTGGTATTTTCGTGCCCTCCGGCACGACAGCACCGGCGCCTATTATGCACCAGTCGCCTATTTCCGCCCCCTCCAGTATCACCGACCCCATGCCTATTATGCAGTTGTCGCCCACCTTGCACCCATGCACTATAGCGCCGTGCCCTATGGAGACGTTGTCCCCCACTGTAGTGGAGTAGAGGTTCTCGGTGCCGTGCAGTATGCAGTTGTCCTGCACGCTGCTGTTCTTACCCACCCTTATGAAGTGCATGTCGCCCCTCATAACCGTGCCGTTCCATACGCTGGAGTTCTCGCCCACCACAACATCGCCTATTATGTTGGCCGTTTCGGATACGTACGCCGTCTTGTGGATCCTCGGCTTCTTTCCCATAAACTCGGTCAGTACCATTGCAACACCTAAGCGGACAAATACCTCAGCGCCAGCTCCTTTATGGCCATGGAAAACTTTGAGCCGCCGCTGAGGAGGAACGCGGGAGTGTGCATATCTATGCTCCGCGGCACAACCGGATCTTCCGGAAGTATCCCTATCACCCCCTTGCCAAACTCCCTCTCAATGTCCTTCACGGCCCTGTCGTCAATCTTCGTGACCCTGTTGAGCGCCATGTTCGTCTTAACCGATATGCCACCGTAGAGTTTGGCAAGGCCCATGTTGCTCCTTATGGCCGGCTCGTCCATGGTCGAGACTATCAGCGCCTCCTTGTAGTACTTCGCTATGTGCGGCATGAAGAACCCCGGCGAGGTGTCAACTACCACGAAGTCGTAGTCCGCTGACGACAGCTGTCTGCCCAGGCTTGCTATCTGCTCCTCCGTGGGCGGGGCCCTGAGCGAGTAATATCCGGTGCCGGGCAGTATGTCTATGGACCCCGGGTCATAGCGGTACACTGACTTGCTGACCGACTGCTCGCTGTAGAGCACCTCCTCGGAGCTGTAGAAGCTGTCGCGCAGCCCTATATGTATCGATGCGCTCGCGTTGGCCACATCGCCGTCGTCCAGAAGCACCTTCTTGCCGAACGAGGCCAGGGCTATGGCGAGGTTTATTGCCACAACCGTCTTGCCCACTCCCCCCTTCTTCGAAACTACCCTTATGACATATGGGTTACCCATGCCCGCGCCTTCAAAACATCAGGACCACTACAGGGTCATTCCACGGCGTCTCCCGACTTCTTCTTCCTGCCCGCCGTCTTGAGCTGCTTGGGCGGCTTGAGCTCAGGAAAGACCTTCGACATCACGCTCTGGTTTATGCTGGTGTCATACCCAAGGTTCGTTATCATCTTGCCTAGAAGGTAGATCTCGGCCAGGGGCTCAAGCTTCTTGTCCGCGCACGCATCCCCTGCCGCCTGCCTCGCCGCCGCATCCCCAATCTTAGCCGCAACGGCAGCGAGTCCTGCGCTGCCCTTCCTCACGCCACTGGTCGCGTCATCGGCGAACTTGTCCAGCACCCCTGTGTTTATCCCGAGGACGGCGTACGCCTTGCTGTCTATAGTGTTCCTTATCCCAGCCATGTGGTATACTATCTCCTGCGGCGTGGTGCCCGGCCGTATGCCAAGCCTCCTTATGGCTATCCACTCCTTGTACTTTGCCATGAAGTCTATGTACTCGTCAGGTTCCTCCACAGAATCGCCCCAGCAGCGCGCCCTTCAGGCCTGCAGCAGGAAATACCCAGACGCCTTCTCCCTCGCAACCCTCTTTATGACGCCCTTCTGCACCAGGGAAGTGAGCGTGTTGTTCACCAAGCCCTTGGGCCTGTTGCACTTCTTCATGATATCGTCCGCCGTCTTTATGGTAGTGTCCTTTGTTGCCCCGAGCTCCTTCATCGCGTTGACCACGAGCTGCTCCATTGGATTCAGATCCGCCATTTTATCACCGGTTTGAGCGTACGCTAGCCATCCGTCACTTCTTGGTCTTGATATCCTTCTTCTTCGGCCTGAGCGCGCGGTAGCCGCACCTCCTGCACTTCTCCGCGCCGGCGTGGTTCCTGCCCTTGCACCTCTTGCATATGGATATCTTAGCCAGTTCTGCATCTGCTAGCGGAAATTTTCCCATTTGAACACCACTTAAGGTCAAGCACTGCGGCTCAAATCCAGACATTATCCCCCGATAATGAGCCGATTACTCTTTTTATACAAGATTATTAAATCTTGCTGTCATTAGGGCGTAGGGCGCCCGCCGCTTTCCACATCCGCTATGATGCGGCCCAGCACCCTCTTGGTGTCTGCCACGCCGCCCACCTGGACGCAGTCGACTCCTGCCCTCTTTACCGGGAAGTCGTTCCCTCCCTCAAACAGCGCATCGCCTATATAGAGCATCTCGCCAAGCGAGTACATGAGATGCTCCTGTATCCTGCGTATCCCATAGGCCTTGTCTATCCCCTTGCGCGAGATGTCTATTGATGTGGTCCCGCCTATCCCTATCTCAAAGTCGGGTATGAGCCGCTCCAGCGCGCCCTTTATCTTCCTCCTCTTTGCCGCGTCGGGATCCCACTTCGCTTTCAGCGCAAGCGGCGCCTTCTGTCCCAGTGCGGAGAACGTTATCTGCGTGCCCCTGTCCTCAACTATGTCGCCGTATACAATCTGTGGCTTCTCGAAGCCGGCCTCCTTCAGTGCTGGCTTGAGGGCATCATACACCCTGTCCTTCTCCTCCACAGTCAGGTTCTCCGCGTACACCTGCCGCCACACCCCGCCCGCGAACCTGTAGAATGATGTTGCATTTGTGGGGAAGATGTATAGCCCGGACAGCCACTCGTCAGCGTACGGCAACCTGCTTATCATCTGCTCATGGAACTGCTGGTACCTGCCGCCGCTGATCACCGCAAAATTCTTGTGGCGCAGCAGCCTGCCTATCAGCGCCGCCATCTCTGCGTCTATCGGCGACTTGCTCTCCGCCAGCGTCCCGTCAAGGTCCGCGACTATTATCCTTTTCGACGCGTAGCTCGCGCCTGCGTGGCCGCCCCTCATTCCCTACCTACCCATTAGACGCATATGTCCTAAAGTTTATATTTGTTACCTGAGCGTCTGTCTATTGACGCACATCCGCGCGCAAATCCCGCCGCCTCCCACTATATTTAAATATGAGGTGGACATCAAAGCATAAGCAGGTCAGTTGATGGATTCACAGGACCACGGCAGCAGTCGCGACATGCTTGCGTCACTGATCCGGAAGGGCCGGCCCAGGGTTGCACTAGACGTAGACGGCGTGCTGGCGCACACGTACCATACCATGATAGATGAGTGGAACAGGGAAAAGGGCAGCAGCTACCAGTTCAAGGACATGAAGGAGTACGATGAGATGCGGTCTAACTTCGGCATGGCACTAGACGACTTCGTCAGGATTTACACCATGGCGTGGGCCGACAAGTGGGTAGACATAAAGCCTTCCGTCAGCGAGGCCCAGCTTAGGCCTCTTGTGGACCATTTCGAGGTGGACATAGTGTCCAGCAGACCAGCGGAGCTGGTTGCGCCGCTGCAGAAATGGATGTCTGCCAACTTCCCGAGCATGACATTCAACATAGTCAGGGCCTCGGCTAAAGGGAAGTTCGATTTAGACTACGACATCTACATAGATGATGGCAATCCCCTTGCCGACAGGTTCGTCGAGGATGGCGGCAAGGCAGGCAAACGCCTCATACTCATATCAGCCCCGTTCAATGAGAACAGGGGCTACGACAGGCACGAGGGCATCACCGTGGCCAGAGACCTAGGCGTGGCAATAGGGATGCTGACAAGCACCGCTGTCGCGGAGCGCGCGGGCGACGCGCAGAAGGTGGCCGAAAAAAGTCGGGACTAGCGAAGCGGGGGCGGGCAGCGCGGCTAAGGGCGGCACACAATGAAAAAAAAGGTAATAATAGTTGACTTCGACGACACGCTTTTCTTCACCGAGCGGTGCACCAGCGCCGGGTCTAAGGAGGTGGTTGGCCGTGCCATGTCAAAAGCCGCAATCAGGAAGCTGGAGCCCGGCATAAAGGGCAGGGTCTACGACCTGTCGAGCTCAAAGTACAGCCACCTCTCCAGGCCCAACAGGAAGCTGATAAGGATCCTCTCAAGGTCAAAGGACTCGGACATAGTGGTGCTGACAGCAAGGACCGAGAGGAGCCGCAGACCCACGGTGGCGCTCCTCAAGAAGCACAAGGTGCCGTTCGACAGGGCAATATTCAGGGAGAACCGTCTTGCGGACACTAGCGACGAAATCTGGAAGATAGGGAAGATAAACAGGTTTGCCGGCAGGTACCGGGAGATAGACTTCTACGAGGACAAGCCTGAGAACATAGCGCACTTCAAGCACGGTCTCGCGCACGAGTGCAAGTCAACGTTCATACTCGTCGAGGCAGACGGCACGCACAGGAGGGTGGTCTAGCCCCCTATGCCACGCCGCCATCCGGCAGATCCTCTCCCGCCGTTCCATCCCCTACTGCGCCTAAAGAGCGTATGAGGTGGTCAACCGCGAGCTCCCCGCTGTCAGGCTTGCCGGCGCACATGAAGACGAGCTGGTCGCGTCTCGCGCCCATCATCTCCCTCACAAACTCCGCTTCGTTGGGCGTGACGGACTTGTGCGAGTCAGTGTAAAGCACTGCGTTGTAAGCGTCGGCGTTTGTCCTTATGAACGCATCAACGTGCTGTCTGCTGCTTCCGTCCACCGTCACCGCCAGCACCCTGCCTCCCCCCATTATCGGGGCGAGCACGGCGTCGTAGCCGCTGTTCACAAACGCGCTGGTAACGTCGAATATCACGGTCTTTGAAGCCCTGTGCTTCTTTGCCACGTACGTTCCCCCCTTCCTATCGAGCTTCTGTATGAGTATCCCCGCGGAGACAAGCACCGCTATCACCACGTAATACGGCGCTATCGCCTCACCCAGCAGCAGGTACGAGAAGAAGAATGTGATGAAAGGGGAAAGGAAGTATATGTTGGTCACAAATGTGGTCTTCAGCATCCTGAGGGCGCTGTAGTACATTATCCCAACAAACACGTTGTATACTACCCCCACATATATGAGCGCTGCGATGTCGCCCGTGGTCACGGTGGATTGCGGGAAGCCGCTTGCGGCGTAAATCACCGAGAAGAAGAGCAGGTTGGCTACGCTGAAGATGAATACGCCGTTGACTATGTCAAAGGAATACCTTTTAACGAGCACAGCCGCAACCGCGCTTCCCAGCGCAATGAAAGCCATGAACGCTATTATGCCTGCGTTTGAGTCTGCGAGCGTACCTATACTGCCTCCGGTGAGGGCGATGAGCAGGCCGAGCAGCCCGAGTCCCAGCGCCGCCACCTGGTACTTAGTTACGTGCTCCCTGAGGATTGCGGGCAGGAAGAGCAGCATCAGTATGGGGTATGTCCTGTATACGGCGGTAGCGAGCGACGCGCTGATGTAGTGCTCCGCAAATGCCATGCCGTACTCGAAGAGGGCATAGTTCAGTATGCCTATGACCCCTATCATTGCCAGATAGCGCGCATTGGATAGGTACTCGACAAGCCTGCTTCCCCTTTTCGTTGCGAGGACGAATCCCAGTGATGCCACTGTGGCTATCAGGTACGCAATGAACAGGAACTCTGTCGTGTTCATATTCGTGCCGATGTCCAGCATGACAGGTACCAGCGCGCCCAGCAGCAGCGCCAGTGCGAGATAGACGTTCGCCCGATCCTTGATTTTCACAAGGTATACTTCTATCAGCTGACGATTTAAAGCTTGTCAAAATAACCATTTTACTTTGGTGGCTTTGTTATTTTGAGACATAGGTTTAAATGCCTATCCATAGAATAGTAAGCATGGCAACGCCTGATGACGCGTACGAGGTGAAGAGCACCTTCAACGAGCGCTACGGCATACTGTCAAGGAAGATGCTGCGCCTGCTCTCAGAAGATTCGCGCGTGTCGATCTCGGAGCTCGCGAAGGCGCTGGGCGTGTCAAGAAGGACCGCGGCAAATAGGCTGCGTGGCATAGAGGGCGAGTTCAGCATAAAGTACTCACTGGAGCTCAACGAGCAGGTGCTCAACCTCACCCGCCCGCACCTGATAGCCGTGAAGTTCAAGAAGAAGCCGGACTACGATGCGATAACTAAGATGCTGCAGAGCTCTTACATACCGCAGTGCGCCGTCGCAACAAAGGGGCACTACGACATGCTCGTATACGCTAACTCCCACGACAGCAAGGAGTACGCGCACTGGGAGAAGAGCATGCAGATACTGCTGTCCGAGTATGAGGCGGACTGGAGGACTTCAGAGATAGTGCACCGGCAGCTCGGCTTCTTCCCGATAAGGAACGAGCTGCTGGACAGGATAGACATACCGGACAAGTACAAGGCGCTCCTCAAGATACTGAACGTCAACTCACGCGCATCGTTCAACAACATATCAAAGGAGCTCGACATGCACGTGAGCTCCGTGGCGTACAACTTCAACAGGTTGCTGAAGCTGGGCTACATAAAGCGCTTCACCCTGTCGATGGATCCCCCAAAGGACCTCTCATTCATGTCGTTCTTCGCAAAGTACAACCCCTCCAGGAGGTACGAGGTCCACTGCTCCATAGCGCGCAAGGCCCTCATGTACGACGACCCCAACTCCTTGGTCAGCCGTTACCTTATAACGGCCCCGCTGCTTGGCAGCTACGACTTCTTCACCATGGGCGCGTTCGACAACGCGGACGTGGCGTACAGTGCTGACGTCAAGTTCCACAAGCATGTGTTCAAGGAAGACAAGGTCAGGGTGGTGCATGCGGCCGTTGACAGGGTGCTATTCGGCCGCCTGCCCATAAGGAGCCTCGACACATCAAAGGAGTACAACATGATAAGGTGGAACGTGACCTGAGGCGCCCCCTCACTCGGCATGGCGCATCTACATGAATGGGAAAGAGGAAGTCAACGAATTCGGTGCTAATCTCGCAAAGAGGGGCGTGATATACGTGGGGGGCGACGCGCTCAGCACCGTAATAACACTGTTCGCGATAGTATTCCTCGCAAGGCTGCTCAACTCCGCCGCGTTCGGGGTATTCTCCATAGCCGTCTCGTTCTTCGGCGTGCTCGGCATAGGGAGCAACTTCGGCATGGGTACCGCATTCAGGAAGATGCTTCCGCAGGTACGCCGCGGAGACCGCGCTGCCGCGGGAGCGGTGCTCAGCAATGGCTACTTCGTGGCGCTTGCAGTGGCGCTTGTTATAGCGGTCGCAGGCGTACTCCTAAGCAGGTATATAGCCACGGACATCTACCACAGCGCCGCATTATCCGCCGCGCTGCAGCTCGCATCCGCCTCCGAGCTGCTCTTTGTACTCTACAACCTCACCCTGGCCGCGCTGGTAGGCGTGGGAAGGGTATGGGAGGCGACGATCAGCAACCTGTCTTACTCCTCCGTGTACCTGGTTGTGTCAGTGGGCATGGTGCTGGCGGGCTACGGAGTAACCGGCGCGGTATTCGGTATGGCAGCAGGCCTTGCGGTGGGGGCCGCTGTCGGGCTATATTACCTTGTAAGGCTCACTGGCGCGCCCATAACGAGGCCGACGAAGGCCCACATTAGGAAGCTCACGGCGTTCTCTGTGCCCGTGGTTACATCCCACGTGGCTGAGCAAGGCGGCCTGAACCTTGCCGTGTTGGTGCTCGGCGTGTACGCGCCGCTCGCCGTTGTCGGCAACTACGGTGCGGCATACCGGCTTGCAAGGTTTGTTGGCATAGCGGTCACAGATATAGGGTTCGTGCTGCTTCCGGCGTTCTCCGGCGCATTCACGAACGGCAAGACCGCAGCCAAGATAGGGGCAATATACAACTATGGCATATACTATAGCGCGCTGTTCATACTTCCGCTCATAGCATACGGCGCAGCTGCATCCGTGCCTCTGATGGCGCTGCTGCTGGGTACTTCTTACACATACGCGCCATTCTACTTCTCGGTAATGGTGTTCGGCATGGCGGTGGGAATGATAGGCGTGTTCGCCGGCAACTTAATACTCGGCCACGGAGACGCAAAGAAGTTCATGAAGTACCAGGTCGGGGCTGTCTTGCTCCAAGTGGTCCTTCTGCTCGCGCTTACGCCGTACTTCCAGGTGAATGGGGTGCTGCTGTCACTGTTTGTAATAACCCCCATAGCGCTGGACATAGCATACATGGCCGCATTGGAGCACCAGTTCCCGTTCAAGCACACGTACGGCCTGCTGGCCGGCATAGGCGCCGCCGCGCTGGTGGCATTCGCCGCCGCATATGTCGCATCTGCGTATCTCGGCAATGGCTACGCCGCCCTGGCCGCTGACGCCATAATAGTCGGACTGCTCTTCCCTCCCGTGGCATCGGCCTTGGGGGGCATACGCCGCAAGCAGGTGGACTTCGTGAGGGCCGCAACAAGGAAGATGGGCCCAGTTGCGCGAGTGATGGCGCCAATTGTTTCGTACACCGCACTGTTCGCAAAGAATTAATAAATAGATTGAAATACCTAAGATGATTGGACATGTGCCCGGGTAGCTCAGTGGTAGAGCGATTGTCTTGTAAACAATAGGTCGGGGGTTCAATTCCCTCTCCGGGCTTCTAACCCTTACTTGCCGTCGATTTGTCGTCTAAGACTTTGGGTTTAAAGCCCTTAGAGGAAGCCATAAATACTTTTCCTCCCTATACTTAAGTAAATATAAGTCCACCGTGAGGTATGAATATGGAGACTAGTAAACAAACCCCAGCGGCAGCTCTCGACAGGCTGCTAGAAGACACGCGAATAAGCGTGGCCAATAAGGCCCATGCCAGAAATATGATGGGCTTTATGCAGGCCAAGGGCAGGGCCGGAGCCACCGTGATAAAGCACCTATACCACCTTAGGGTGTTCCTGACCAATCTTGGGGAGGTTGACGCCTCCCTAGCCACGAAGCAGGACATACAGACTGCCATGGGAAAGGCGGAGGTCAAGCCGGAATGGAGGCACAAGGAGACTAAGAGGAACCACAAGGCAGTGGTCAAGTTCTTCTATAAGCACCTCACAGGGGATGACGAGGACTACCCGAAGTGCGTGAAGTGGATAAAGACCTCAGGGGAGAACGCGAAGATGATATTGCCCGAGGACTTGCTTGACGACGAGGACATCACGAAGATGCTGGAGGCGTCCGACAACCCCAGGGACAAGGCCATAATATCGCTGCTGTACGACAGCGGCATAAGGGCAGGGGAGCTTGTGAACATGAAGAGGAAGGACGTAAGCCTTGATGAGAACCCCGCACATATAACAGTGGACGGTAAGACCGGGATGAGGCGCATACCGATTATATTCAGCGCCCCGTATCTGGCTAATTACCTGAACAATACAAGGAATAGGCAGCCTGAAGAGCCGCTGTTTATGGATGGCGGGACTTGGTCCAACCTTGGGAGGCGGCTGGAGCATCCGGGAGTGGGAAGGATGCTTAAGAGGGTAAGGAGGAAGGCCGGGATACGCAAGAGGGTATACCCCCATATATTCAGGCACAGCGCGGCCAGCAGGTACGCCAAGTCCCTCAACGAGCCGCAGCTTCGGCAGTACTTCGGCTGGTCAAAAAGCTCCAACATGACGGCCACATACGTCCATATAAGCGGCAGGGACATAGACAACGCCATACTGGGGGCCAACGGGCTCAAACCCACAGAAAGCACAGAGCCCAAGCTGAAGGTCAAGGTATGCCCCAAGTGCAGGTACACGAACGGCATGGACTTCATGTTCTGCTCCAGGTGTGGATCTGCCCTTGACGTAAGGGTAGCCACCCAGCTGGACGAGGACATAGCTGAGGCGCGCAGGGCAATGATTAAGTCCCTGAAAGACCCTAGATACCTAGAGGAGCTGGTCAAGGCGATAGCCAGGGAGCGTAAGGCCGTAAGGTAGGGCTTCCCTCGTATCTCGCTGCAATGGCCAGCATTTAGCGCTAGGGCTGGCTTCCGAGTTTAGGCTAGGAAGGGTCTATCCCCAGGCAATCGCATCCCTAGCGCGATGCAATGGTCTTGCTGTATAAACCTTCTTTCGGATTACCCAAGCAAGCAAAGGTAGCTAGTACGTCATAAAGACCGTATTATAAAGGTCTAAAACTATTTAAGACACTTTAAATCGCTCTAATTTTTTAAGGAGCGATTTCCCACTTTTTGAAATGAGGTAGGCATTCACATATCCGTTTTCTGTCTCAATGGGATAGTACACTATTAGTCCTGCTGTCTTCAATTTAGAGAGCTTTATCGTCAGGGTACGTCTACTTTTAAAGAGCCGTACCAAATCATTAAACCTCTTCGGTTTATCCAATGCGTTTAGGAGTGTCAAAACATATGGCTGCATAACTAATTTAAGAATATCAAGTTTTCTTTCCTCCATGGAAACTTATTAGAAAAGAGCATATTCTTTTTTATCTGAAAGTAAACTACGAGTTTACTTAGTAAAACTTAAATAGTTTATAGTCTATTTTATATTTATAAGGCATTCGAGACTGAGCGAGTTTGTTCGAGGCCTCATTATTCGGAACTACTGCGTGTGAGAATATGCCGTCCATAAAAGGTAATCTCCTAACAAAATTAGGATTTCCTATTCTCGCAACCATTTGTTTCAAGCGCATAGGAATGGAATACAACTCAAAATGCATAACCCTAGAGGAGGCGGGGCATACTCTCAAAATTTATCACAGTAATAAAAGAGATATGGTCTGGGATATATGGTCGGTATTAGTCGGGACATTCTTTTGCAAAGAATACGCATGGTTGGACGTAAAGGACAAATTCGTCATAGACATAGGTGGATACGTAGGTGACAGCGCCCTATATTTTATGGCACACGGCGCTAAAGGTATAACAGTATATGAACCGTCCGAAGAATCGTACGGATATTTAAAGAAAAATGTAAGCGAGAATGGATTTTATAATAAAATCAAAGTTGTAAATGGAGCGTTATGGTCACCCCCGGAAGAAAAGCGTGGCGCATTAAAATGGAATAAGGATTCCGCATATCGATACGAAGAGAAAAGTCAAAGTGTAATGAGCCTCACGTTGAAACAGATAGTGAATAAGGAGAAAAAGCATAGAAATCTGGTATTAAAAATGGATTGTGAGGGGGCAGAATATGGCTTATTAGCACAAAAAGATATGAAAAGGACACTCAGGAGTTTCACGCAGATAATAATGGAATACCATGACGGTTATGTAGACATAAAAAGACTTTTTGAAGCCGCAGGATTTACTGTGATTGTAGATGGGTTAATGCCTAGAGGTCACCTTTTTGCCATAAAACTATAGAGCATGGCTCTGTAGAAATCCTCTAATATGAATTGGAACTGAAGATTTTTACGCCTTCAGTTCCGTTAGGTCGTGGCGACTAACCATGACCAACAATAATAGGGAATCTAGGTATAAGAAGTTT
>JAKAPJ010000008.1 GCA_021807115.1 Microcaldota archaeon | reverse complement strand
CAGGCACAAGTTTTTTCGCCTCCTCCACCATGCCGTTGGAACTGTCTATCCCTATAACCTTGAACCCCTTTTTCGCGAGGAAGGCGCAGTCCCTGCCCGGCCCGCACCCTACGTCCAGCACGAGGCCGCCCCTCAAGGCGAACTCCACGAGCCTTATGTACTCCTCCTTCCAGAATTCGTAGTCATAATGCGTCTGTGCGTATTCATGAGCTATCCTGTCGTACGTCGTTTTGGTGATTTCATACTCCATGCAGCCATCCACAGCCCACACCTCAACAAAACAAAGGCACACGAAGATGTTACAGGCAAGGTTTATAATGATGACGCGGGCGCTTACCTTATGGGGACGTAGCGCTTGTACCTCAGCAGCGTGTTGAACGGCGAGCGCGGGAAGTTCGCAGCTATGGCGAGGTTCGAATAATAAAGTGCGGCCCTGAATGTTCCGCTGCTTTCCAGCCGCCGCGCAGAAGTCACGACCACCGGTTCCGGCAGGTATACAACCCTGCCGACCCTATGCAGCTTCCTTGCGAGCATGCCGTCCTCCAGTGGCGCGTCCGGGAATCCCCCCACCTTGAAGAATACGTCGCTACGCACCGCGTTGTTGAATCCAAGTATCTCCCCCCTCCCGTACGAGCCCTTGAGCAGCAGGTACTTGTTGGACAGTTCCTGCACCGCATTGAGCATACGGCCTCCCTTGTCAAAGTGGAATGCGCAGGAGAGCCCCGATATCCCCCGTTCTTTCATGACTGCGTGCACGGCGTCCAGATAATTTGCCGGTATTTCGGTGTCTGCGTCAACAAAGACAAAAAGGTCGCCCCTTGCCGCTCTCGCACCACTGTTCCTTGCCGGGCCGATGCCAAGCCTTTCCGTCATCACTACCCTGTCAGCGTAACGGCGCGCTATCTTTTCGGTCATGTCGGTGCTTTTTTGGGCAACAGCCGCAATGACGTCAAAATCCATGGACGTTTGCTGGCGTGTTATGGAGTGCATGCACCTCTTCAGGTACTTTTCCTCATCCAGCATGGGAACAATTACCGACACGCTAGGCCTCAACAGCTCACCTATCCATAGACTAAGACGTAAGGTATCCCTTATGTACAAGAGCACAATGCGGGCCCGAGGGGATTTGAACCCCTGACCTACTGGTTAAGAGCCAGCCGCTCTGGCCAAGCTGAGCTACGAGCCCATCCCTTATTGTGCAGTGTTGTATTTTGTAATAGATAATATAAAAAACCTATTTTATTTACTGCGGCGGTAAACTATTTAAGGCTGAAAATGGAAAACTGCTAATGGCAGGATAGTAGTATGGACAGCAAGTACGCGCTCAAGGTCACCATGGCCATAGTGCTGGCAGTTATAGTCGCCACAATAATAGTCTACAAAATGTACCCGCAGCTAGGCGAGGGGCAGCCTATCAACAATACGACCACAACCCGCACAACATCTACAACTACCGTACCCGGCGGCCTGGGCGGGCGCTCCACACTATATACTACAGTCTATACTACCGCCTACACTACCACCATATACCCCACCAACACGGCATACTTCCAGGTGAATGAGGGCTGCTACTACATATGGCGGTCAAATGCCGTCTATACGCTGACTGCTGACATATCGTGCGCATCGGCGAACACCATAACGTTCGCGCCCGGCATCAGCAACGTAACCCTAAATTGCAACGGCCACCAGGTGCTGAGCACAATGCCATACCAAGACCCGACTACATACGCGGCTGCCATACTGATGCAGGGGAATGACAACAACAACACCATAGTAGACTGCAAAGTTTCCGGAGCCGGAACTAACTTCGGGTCCAATGCCGCGATAATGCTCATAAGCTCAAGCCGAAACCGCATGGTTGGGCTGACAATCCACGGCGGAAAGTTCAGCGGCATAAACATGTTTCACTCCAGCTCAAATTTCGTATCCAACAGCACCATCATAAATTCCAACACGGGCGGCATCCTTTTGCGAGATACAAACCGCAGCACCGTTGCGGGCAACAAGCTGATAAACAGCACAATCGTGCTGGAGCAGTCGTCAAACTGCACCATATCCAACAACACTGGCTATCTGATGCCCAGGGGTATTTACGGGATAACGCTGGGCTCCGGGTCGTACAACGACAACCTGGCCAGCAACCAGAACCTTACCGAATCGATAACGCCATAGGATAGATAGGCGCACACCGCTACAGCAGCCTGCGCACGGCTCTGCCTACCTTCTCCACGTTCCTGCCGTCGCAGCCTACCAGCAGTTCCCTTTTGCTGCTTAGTATGGAGGTTAGCTTGCCAACAAGCGGCGAAATCTTCGTAAGCCTGCCCACGAACCTGCCATCCCTGTCCACCACGTCTATGTCATCACTGCCTCCCTTCATGTCTATGACCTTCGCTATATAGTCCCCCTCCCCAAGGCCGAGCCTCCCTAATTCCCCTTCCAGCTCCGCCATCTTTATGCTTCCCTCAAGCCTGCCATGGTATGCCCTCTTGAACAGGTTCCTCTCCACAAGCCGGGTTGCCAATCCCGACGAGCTGCCTCCGCCGGTGAGCCTTGAAAGCATCTCCCAGTCCGTGAACCCTCTAAGTTCGTCTGCGGAGAGTTCCCCCGCATCAATGGCAGAGGATACTGCATTCTCATACATGCCTGCGGCTATGAGCGACGTATGGTGCAGGTATACCGATTCGAACATTGAATACCTGCCCACAAGCATGTACTCCGCGCTGAACACACCTTTCTCGTATATTGCAGGGTGGTCGTTTAGAAGCGTCATCCTGTTTTTTATGCTTGCATAATCTATCATGCCATATGTTGTGCCGGTATAATGGGCGTCCCTGATCAGGTAGTCAAGGCGGTCCGAGCCAAGCGTGCCCGTAACTATTGCCCCCTTGCCGCGCCCCGAGAAATACTCCAGCACCCTTTTTACCGACAGTCCCGCTCCGCTCAGTCTGTCCCGTATGGTGGTTTTGCGTATTATCTCCGCGCCCACCTTCTCATGTGTGGTCTTGAGGTACTTTTTGAGCAGGCTGTCGGAGGAATGGGAGAATGCCGCATGCCCTATGTCGTGCAGCAGCCCTGCGCATTCCAGCTCCTCTATTCCCCTGCAACACGTCTGCAGTGCGATCTGTCTTGTAAGCTCCATCGTGCCGAGCGAATGCTCAAACCTTGTATGGTTCGCGCCCGGATACACAAGCGAAACGAAGCCCAGCTGCTTTATCTGCGCAAGCCTCTGCATGTGGGGATCTCCTATCAGCCCCTTGGCCGTGTCCGACACGTTTATGTCTCCGAAAACAGCATCTCTTATGAAGGTTATTTTATTACCCGCCTTTTTTCTTTCCCTCATGGCTCATTATCGCATCGTCCACCTCCTTCAGCGTCCTGAGCTCAGCCTTCCAGTTTACTACCACAAGCGAGCATATTATGACTAGATCAAGTGTAAGGCACCATATACATATCTCCCCCAGCAGGAACATAGAGGAGACAGAGTACACCACCGACGCAGCTCCTCCCAAGGACCATAGAAAGTTCAGGGTATCCTCGGCCCTTAGTATCATCACCGGCGCCAGCAGGAACAGGGCCAGACCGAACAATGAGTCAGGTACGCCTCCTATTGTGGAGTACTGGCTGTTTATAACGCTCGCACAGTTTATGATCCCTACATCAGGGCAATACAGCACCCCCCCGTCCGTCTTTGCTACTGTTAGATATGCGGATATCACTATGCCTAGGAATATCAGGCAGTAGAGCGCCTTAGTCTTCCACACCGAATCACTTCCTCCTTTTCTTTCCTATCCTGCTCACAAATGCCCTTATCTGCTTGTCGAAACCATCCCCCCTTGGCGCTAGGTCATAATAAACCTGCACTATCGGCTTGTTCGCATTTATGAGGTTCCTGAGGTCTGTCGGGGTGGCGGATATCACCGTGTCGCAGTCCGCTCCGTTTATCGTGGCTTCCAGGTCCCTGATCTGCTTCGCGCTGTATCCCATTGCCGGCAGCTCCGTCTCAAGGTGCGGGTACTTAACGAACGTCTCCTTTATGCTGCCCGTGGCGTACTGCTTCGCACTTACGAATTCGCTGGCTCCATACTCCCTCGCGGCTATTGTGCCGGCGCCGAACGGCATCTGGCCGTGCGTTATGGTTGGACCGTCCTCGACTATGAGCACGCGCTTTCCTGATATCTGCTTAGGGTTGTCCGCCCTGACCTTAGAGTCCGCATAGAATATCTTGGCGTTCGGATTAACCGACTTCACATTGGCGGTCACCGTCTCTATCTGCTCTACTGTCGCCGAATTTACCTTGTTCATGACTACGATGTCCGCCATGCGTGTCACATTCTGGCCAGGATAGTACTGCAGTTCGTGCCCTGGGCGCAGTGGGTCGGCAATGCCTATGAAAAGATCCGGCTTGTAGAATGGCACGTCGTTGTTCCCGCCGTCCCAGATTACAACATCAGCCTCTTTCTCGGCCTGTCTCAGTATCCTTTCGTAGTCCACTCCCGCATATACGACCATGCCGTTCTTTATGTGTGACTCGTACTCCTCGCGCTCCTCTATTGTACACTTGTTCTTTACCAGGTCCTTGAGGGTCGCGAACCTCTGCACCGCCTGCTCGTTCAGGTCGCCGTACGGCATGGGATGCCTTACTATCACAACCTTCAACCCCATCTTTCTCAGCATTGTAGAGACGTACCTGGTGGTCTGCGATTTGCCGCTGCCCGTCCTTACTGCGCATATGGCAAGTACTGGCTTGGTGGACTTGACCATCGTGTGCTCCGGCGAAAGGAGCCAGAAGTCCGCGCCAAGAGAATTTACCCAGCTGGCCTTGTCCATCACTGTCTGGTTGCTCAGGTCACTATACGATAGTATGCATACGTCCGCCTTGAATTTCTTTACCAGGGTTGGCAGCTCCGACTCATCATATATCTTTATCCCCTTCGGATAGAGCGGCCCACTGAGTTCCTTCGGATACATCCTGTCGGATATGTACGGTATCTGCGTCGCGGTGAACGCTACGATTTCGTAGTCCCCGTTGTTCCTGAATGCCACGTTGAAGTTATGAAAATCCCTTCCCGCGGCCCCCATTATTATTATCCTCTTTTTCCCCATTTCATCTACCTGTGCCTAAATCTCTCGGCAATAAATTAAGCATGGCAAAGCTTAATTACCTGATGCTACACCACTATACTGCTGGCTAAATGCGCAGGCCATTTCCATGCTTACTGTCATAATAGACACGAGCGCAATACTCTTCGGCTTCTCCAACCGGAGAGACGTATTCGAGATAGCACGCATGCGGTTCGGCGCCGCCGCGCTGCTGATATCCAGGGGCGTGCTGTCGGAGCTTTCCGGAATCTCCCTTAACAAGGGCGCCAAGGGCAAAAGTGCCAGGATGGCACTGGAGGCAATAAAATATAAAAAGATTCGTGTAGATAATATAGGTAGCAATGTAGACGCATGGATCCATTCAAAAGCCCTGGAATCCAAGCACACTGTGGTCATAACGAACGACACGGAGCTGTACAACATTTTGCGCTCCGCGGGTGTCAGCTGCCTCAAGCTTACAAGACAAGGGTTGCTCAGGTAGTTTCTGTTTTCTGGCCGCGTGCCATTGCGATTATGATGCTTCAGGTGATTTGATTGTACAAGGTATATACAGTAACAGACATGTTCAAGCTGCCCCCTGAGCACTTCGGTGACAATCTTGAGGATGTTGCGGCGGATGTGCTGGAGCGCAAGTACGAGGGTGTGATAGACAAGCAGCTTGGCGTAATAGTTGCTGTCTTCAACGTGAGGGAGATAAGCGACGGAGTGGTCTACCCCGGTGAGCCTTCCACACACCACAATGCCAAGTTCGACGTGCTGGCGTACATGCCAACAGTCGACGAGGTGGTGGCCGGGGAGGTATCGGAGCTTGTGGAATTTGGCGCGTTCGTGCGGATAGGTCCAGTGGAGGGCTTGGTGCATGTTTCGCAGATAGCCAACGACTTCCTCTCGTTCGACAAGAAGGTTCCGTCATTCGTTTCCAAGAAGACCGGCAAGCTGCTGAAGAAGAGCGATCTCGTGCTTGCAAAGGTGTCCACGGTGAGCATGAAGAAGACGGTTAAGGACTCCAAGATAGCGCTTACCATGAAACCTGACGGCCTGGGCAAGCTGGAATGGATAGTCGCAGATGCAAGAAAGGCCAAGGGCACGAGTGGCGCAACCGGCAAGGGCAGGGGAAGGAGATAACGCTAAGTGATATGGATGGAAGGAAAAGTTTGCAAAGCCTGCAGGATACTGATAACGCACGGGGACAAGTGCCCCCTGTGCGGGTCGACAGAGCTTACCACAAAATGGAGCAGCTATGCCATAGTGCTGAATGCTGAGAAGTCCGATTTGGCGAAGAAGCTGGGGCTGAAGGTAAACAGCACCTTCGCGCTGAACATAAAGTCCTGAAAGCGCACCGCCTACATCACCTGTCATGGCCGCGGCATCATGCCATAGTGCCGCCCATGCCTCACTTTTTGGCTCCGTCTCTGTCGGTGTGGGCTTCCTCCGGGCGCAGGTATTCCTCCTTCACATCCACCTTCTTCATGCTCTTAAAGTAGGTGAATGCCGAGGCCACAAAGCTGGCTTTGCTTATGAAGTAGTCTGCGTTCTTCGCCACCTTGTTGTCGAAGAAAAGCTCTACTGTGTCGCTGTAAGCGTTTATCTGCGTGGGCTTCAGGGAATAGCTCTGTGCCAGCGCCCCCACCTTGTCCTTTTCGCTCTGCAGCAGCCTCACCACGCGCACCTCATAAATTACGTCCTTGCCCGCGTACGGATGGTTCGCATCCACCGTCACCCTGCCTGAGGTCACACTCTTCACGATTGCCGTGGTGCTGTCGAGCTCCACCTGCATCCCGGGGTATGGGCTTATGTTCCTTTCCTTGAACGCCGATAGCGGCATCACCCTTACGAGCTCCTCCACCCGCTCTCCGAACGCGTCCGCAGGGCCAAAAGTGAATTTCTTTACCTCGTTCTCCTTCATGCCCCTTACCTCCCGGTCTAGGCCTCTTATCATTCCGCTGGATCCTACCACAAGCAGCGTAGGGCCGTAATGCGTCTTCTCGTTGAAAGTGTCAGACTCCTTCGCCTTCTTCTCGTCAGTAGTTGCGATTATGCTGCTGTCCCCGGCGTTCCATACTGTGTACTCCACCTCAAGGAAATCCCCGTCTTTAAAAGCCATGTTATTACCCATATGCCGGTCAGGACTGCATCGGCGCAAGTGCAAGTACCGCTGCCGCCCAATCGGTATAGATTAATTAATGCTATAGCTATAAAAGCCTTCAAGTCGATAAACCTTTATTCGGCCTATTTATTTTTCTTCACTTGCATTACCTTGCGCGTGGTGTTTACTTGGGCACTAACAAAAGCGAATCCGAGAAAAAAAAGAAGACATTCATATTTCTGGGCACTCTGTTCGTCGTTATCATGTTCCTGAGCGGCGTTGCAGCATTCGGTAACAACAACGTCCAATCCCAGTCAACCACTACTGTATCCTCAGTAAGGACGGTGCCCGTCTTCGGTTCCGCAAACGCGATAGTGCTGGGGTATTCTGACTATGCTGTTGTCTCACTAGGCACCCAGAACCAAACTTCACTCGCCGCAGTCAACCGCACGCTGTTGGCACTGGAGCGTAATGGCTCTGTCACCGCATACTTCAGCTCGGGACCAAGGTCATTCGAGGTAAACCTGGGCACAATGAACGCGTACGCGCTACAGCAGCTGTTCCTATCCCGGCTACAGACCAGGAATTCTATAGGCGTAAATGCTACCACGTACGTGCTAATGCCGCAGACAATAATCGCGTACAACAACAACGCACCTGTAAAGATTGCGCTCAGCCAGCTAAACTATTCGATTAGCATCTCCCCGCTGCCTGGCGTAGGCTCGCCCCTCAATGTTTCGGTCAAGGCGCTCATAGCGCTTAACGGGAGCGTGTATCAGAACCAAGTCGTTGTAACACCAGGATGATCCATACGCCGCTAGACGAAAGCACAAAAATCATAATACGAAAGTACTCAGTCAAGAATGCGGTAGACTACGGCAAGGCGGACATAGGCAGCGTGATAGGCAAGATAATCCCATTTGCAAAAGGAGTGCCAGTGGCCCAGCTTAAGGTCGAGGTCAAGGCCATAGTGGACGCAGTGAACCGCATGGATAAGGCAGCCCTGGACGCGGAATATTCGCAATTCAGGAAGGAGTTTGAGCAGAGAGCCGTGGAGACCGCAAAGAAAACCGCCAAACCAAGGATGCAGCTCGAGGGGGCAAGGGAAGGCGACTTCATTGCCAGGTTTTCACCGGAACCCAGCGGATACATGCATATAGGACATGCTAAGCAGTCCCTGCTCAGCTCCGAGTTCGCAAAGATATACAAGGGCAAGCTTTACCTGTATTTTGACGATACTAACCCAGAGAAGTGCAGCCAAGAATATGTCGACGCGATAAAGCGCGATGCGGCGTGGCTCGGGCTGGAGTTCGACATGGAGTATTATGCTAGCGACAACATAGACAGGATCTATGTGTATGCCCGGCAGCTGCTGATGGGGAACTCAGCGTACGTGTGCATGTGCGACAGGGATGAGATAAAGAGCAAGAGGTTCGCAGGCATAGCGTGCATACATCGCGTGCAGGATGCGGCAAAGAACCTGTCACTGTTTGAGGCCATGCTGGGCGGCAAGATGGAGGAGGGTGCAGCTGTCGTGCGGCTGAAGGGCGACATGGGCGCGCAGAACACTGTTTTGCGCGACCCGGCAATGCTCAGGATAGTTAAGAAAACCCACTATCGGCAGAAGGACAAATACTCAGTATGGCCTGTCTATGATTTCAACACCCCCATCCTGGACTCGATAAACGGGATAACAGACATAATCAGGAGCAAGGAGTACGAGCTTAGGGACGAATTGAGCAAGCTCATACTGGACACGCTGGGGCTGAGGGTACCTCGCATGCACCTGGAGGCGCGCCTGAACATAAAGGGAAACGAAACGCACAAGCGTGTGATCCGGAAGCTGATATCCGATGGCGTGGTCGAAGGCTGGGACGACCCCCGCCTGCTCACTATAATGGCGCTCAGGCGCCGCGGGATACAGCCTGGGGCGATTAAGGAGTTTGTACTAAGGTCAGGGATGAGCAAGACCGACGGCGTGGCGGAGATGTCCGCGCTGCTCTCGGAGAACAAGAAGATCATAGATCCGGTAGCACGGCACTTTTTCTTCGTCCCAGATCCGGTCAAGCTCGTAGTGTCCGGCGCCGGGCATCAGAAAGCGGAAATGCGCCTGCACCCGGCCAACGAGCTCGGCTTCAGGACATACGTTACTGGCGACACATTCTACATAGGCAGGGAGGACTCCATTTCCGCGAAGCAGGGGGAGAGCATAAGGCTGAAGGATCTCGTGGATGTGGTAATAGACGAGAAAGGCAAGGAAATTCACGCCCACAAGTCGCAATCCCAGCTACAGGGGCGGGTAATACAGTGGGTCGCGGATGGCAGCAGCACCGAATGCACCGTGCTAGTGCCGGGGAATCTGGTCGACGACAGCGGGAAGCTCAACAAGAACAGCCTGACCACCATAAGGGGTTATGCCGAAAACGCGGTTTCGGCCCTGGAGGAGGGTGCCATAGTGCAGTTCGAGCGGTTCGGCTACTGCATCCTGGACAAAAAAGATGCGATGCAGTTCATCTTCATATCAAAGTGAGTCGTAACGCGGCCTGCTGTGCCCCGAATAGCGCAGTATTGCTGCAATTGTGCCCAGGTCCCGTATCCTACCCTCGTATATCCAACTAAGAGCGTTCTTCAGCGTAATCCGTTTCACCTCTATGTCCTCATCAAGTTCAAGCATCCGTGTGTCCTGGGTCAACCCGGTTGCTATATATATGCTCCAGGGGGATTGCCTTAACAGCCCAGGTGCGGCATAAGTCCTCATGATGAGCCTCATCCTTTTGGCGCGGTATCCAGTCTCCTCCCTAAGCTCCCTGCGCGCGCCATCTATCATGCTTTCGCCTTTGCCCACCTTCCCCCCTGGCAGGCCGTATATCCATCTGCCTATCGGGTACCGGTACTGCCGCACCAGGACGAGCCTCCCGTCATCAAGTATGGGTAGGGCTCCTGCCACCCTGGGGCCATAGTCCACAAAGCGCTTCGTGAAGCGTTTTTCCCCCCTGCCGTATCCGGCCTCAACCACGTTGAATGTTCCGGCCCTGAACAGCACCCTCTCCCTACCTGTCATAAAATCGCATTACCCCTATATCGTGCTGGTCTTTTGTATGTCGTGCATAAGCGCATACACGCTGCCGGTCTTTATGTACTTCTCCAGCTCTCTCACTATGTGCATCGACTCCCTGTGGCGCCTGAGCTTGAACAGCGCCCAGGCTATGTAGTAATAAGCGTTAGGCGAGAACATGTCGGACTTCGTTAGCGCATTGGCGTGGGCTATCACGTCCCAGTACCTCCCAAGCTCCGCGCTGAATACCATGTTCGCATACCCCGACAGGTAGGCATTCCCATGCTTGTCTATTACCGCAATGCCGTCCTTTGCGGTTTTGAGGTTCCCTATTTTCACGTTTATCATGAAGTATGCGAACCCCAGGAACGGATCCTCTATGCCGGACTTCATCTCGGTCTGGCACAGCACCGAAGCCTTGTACAGGATGGTCTTCGCCTTTGACTCTATCTTGCTCGCATTCGCCCTATGTACGGCATTTTCCTCCATAAAGCCCTTCCTGTCGTACCTTACCTGCTCCACTTCCGCATTGGACTGCTGAAAACAAATTAGCCCCTCCCTGTAGTAGAACTGTGGCTCCTTGTACTTTGCGGCAAGTTTTTCGTATTCGGCCAGCGCCGCGTCGAAGTTTCCTGCGCTTATCCCGCCGTTTACCGCCTTCAACGACTCCTGCAACGTCCCGTCGCCAAGCTTTGACATGGCGTTTGCGCTGTTCATCGCCATCTCGCAGTAGTTGCACACCCAAACGTCCCCGGCAGTTATGTTTTCATGGCCGCAGTAGACGCATGTTGCGCGGTTCATCTTCCCAAGCCTGCCTATGCCTGCTAAATAAGAAGCAATGTCAACCTTCGGCCTTGCCTCCTTGGCTTTGCCATGCCCCTCGGCAGGCTTCTGGTGTGCGGCAGCCGGTTCTCCGCCCTGCGTTCGGGCAGCAGCTCCTGCCTTGGACAAGTCTGCATGCTCATTTGATGGAAAAGATGCCACAGTATCAATAATACTAAAACGAAAACATATTAAAATGTAGCACGCGGGGTTGCATTGGTGCACACCTACCTCTTCTTCAGCACGACGAACAGGTGCATGCTGTCGTAGGGTTCCAGTCCTATCTTCTCCACCACATCGAACTTGCCACTCAGCGACTCGAGCTCCGCCTTGAACACCTCACTTGGGGACCTGGATATGTCTATGCTCTGCGACTTTATCACGAAGTACGCGTACCCTCCGCTCTTGAGGAACCTGCTGTTCGCCTTCAGTATCCCTGCCTGCTCCTTTGCCGAGACATCCTGGTATATCACATCGCATTCCTCTACAATATCGGCATATGCCTCGGGCCTCGAGGCGTCGTTCAATATTGGCAGCATGTTCCCCCTGTGCTGGCAGAGGCCGACAAGGTCCCTCATGCTCCTCTCTGATATCTCCACACAGTACACCCTGCCGCGCATTCCTACTATGTCACTCACATGGCTTGGCGTTGTACCAGTGGACGCCCCAAGATAAAGCACATTGGATCCCTCCCTTATTTCCATCGTCTTCATGCCGTTGGATATCGCAGCCGACAGTTTGCTTCTGTACGGGGTCCATGAGCGGTATTCCTTTCCGCCAACCGCAAACAGCTCCTCTCCATAAACCTTCCTGCCCAGCACCATGTTTTCGGTTGCTATCCTGCCCTTGATCCTGTACACACCGGGGAAGAGTGCCTCAGCATCCACGATCATCACATCCTAAAAGCAGCAAGTACTATTGCAACCTCCCGGTTTTATATCTTTGCGTCATGAGTCGACGCTCCGCACGTCGGTCTAAGTTTAAATAGTTTCCGTTGGAAATTATAGTGGCGATTCACGACTGGCAGGTAGCATGGCAATCCAGGACATGGTGGTTAGCAGGTTCCTTTACGACATAGTGCCCATTGCAAACAGCGCCATGGGCGAGGATGACATTATAAGCAACTTCTCAAAGTCCGTGTCTACGCTGTTCGGGATAGACAAGGTCAGCTTTACCGACCTGAAGAAGAGGCAGGGCGGCACAATGGGCTCTCTGGAGGACTACATACGCAACACAAAGAAGACGTTCGTGGACAACCAGCTCAGCGAGTATTCCTCATTTCCTGAGCTCATAAGGTACAAGAACGGAGGCTACCGCAGCTGCGCCGTGATGCCGCTTATGGCGGAGGGCAAGGTAGTGTCTCTTATAGAGATGCTTTCGCAGAGCGAGAACAAGTTCAGCGATGACATGCTAAGCAGCATATCGTTCGGCGCATCGTTCATCGGATTCGTGCTCATGTACAAGTCGGAGCTGGTCCGCAGCCTGCGCCTCGCCACATACTTCGATGCGGCGTTCAACAACGGCATGCCACAGTTCATAATAGACAGGGACGGCACCATCGTAAAGCTAAACAGGTCTGCAATGCGCGCGTTTGGCGCATCCGCCAGCGAATCGGCAAGGATAACCGACACTCTTGCGCTTGACATGGAGAAGGTCAAGGCTATAGACGCAGGCATTTATGCCGATGTCATCGCGGACCGCACCAATGCAGGAAAGGTGTACGCAGTGTCCACAAGCCGCATAAACGAGAAGCTAGTGCATGTGATGGCAAACGACGCCACACCTACCATTTCGTACGACACGATATCCGGGGTAGTGAACCGCAACAAGGATGTCGCATTCCTGCTTACAGACACCAGCTTCGCGATAAGGAACGCTTCGGCCAACACCGAGAAGATGTTCGGCTACCCGACTGGAATACTGGCTGCCGGCAACCTTCTTGACATAATAATCAAGCAGGACCAGCCAGATTTCAAGGGGGCGGTAGGGAACATGCTGTCAGGTAACGGCCAGTTCGCAAGCGGCAGCGCCAACCTCTCCTTTAACGAGAGCATAAAGAAGTACGTGCATTTCACATGCACCCGGTTCATGGACGGGCTGTTTTTCATGTTGGTGGACGCCAGCATAGAGAAGTACATAGAGAGCGCAAAGCGGGATCTGAGCGATTTCATAAGCGGCAGTTCAGACATAGTGCTCAGCATCAACAAGTCCGGATACATAATAGACTGCAACATGCCTGCCGAGACAATACTGGGCATAAAGAGGGAGGCGCTAGTGGGCAAAGAGGTCCGCTCGCTCTATGCCGATCCTGTCCTGCTCGAGCGCGACATGACCTATGCGAATAATAACGTAAAGGTCGACAACACATTTGTCAATGTTATAGCGAACAAGGACGGCGCAGACGTACAGATACCGGCCACGCATTCCATACGTATACTTAACTCCAGCAAGTCCGACTACGGCGAGGTATACCTTATAATCCTGAAGGAGATAGCAACGAAGAGGAAGCTTGAAGACCAGGAGGCCTCGCTGCTGCTCTATCAAAACATGGAAAAAAAGCTCAAGTCGGAGAGCGACCTCAAATCGCAGTTCATATACAACATATCACACGAGCTCAAGACCCCGCTTACAAACATAAAGGGGTACTCCACCCTTCTCCACGATGAAGAGTTCGGTAAGTTGACGGACGAGCAAAAGGGCTACATAAAGACGACCTTGGACGAAGCAGACCGGCTTATGCTCGTAATACAGCAGGTGTTGGACGCGGCGAAGCTCGATGCGAAGAAAGTCAAGCTCGAATACAAGGAGGTGGACTTCCAGAACATGGGGAACAACCCCAGCATAAAGGCCCTTGAGGAGTCGGCAAAGGGCAAGGGGATTGAGTTCAAGTGGGAGGTGGACTTCAATGTTCCACGGGTCCAGGGGGATCCTAACCGCCTCATACAGGTATTCGTTAACCTCATAGGCAACGCCATAAAATTCACGGAGAAGGGTGGAATTAGGGTTCATATTATCAGGAAGAACAAGGGCACCGTGCAGTGCAGCGTGATAGACAGCGGGATGGGGATGAGCGACGACGCAAAGAAGAAGATCCTGCGCAAGAACCACCGCTTCTTCGAGGCGCCTCAGCGCGGCTTGGTGGAACGCCCAGGCACCGGAACCGGCCTTGGGCTGCTGATAACGAGGGATCTTGTAGAGCTTCACGGCGGCAAAATATCGTTCGAGTCAAAGGCAGGCGAGGGGAGCACATTCTGGTTTACCATACCCGTCACTCCCAAGCCGAAGAAGAACAAGAAGGAGTGAAATTGCACCGCCCTGCCAGGCGCCTTCAGCACTGTACGCCGCACGCCGCCACATATATCCCGCAAGCGTTGCCGATGTTCTTTGCCGCGCTGTAGCCGCCCACTATCTGCGAATAGTTGAGCCCGCTGAATATGCCGCTTCCGCTCACAACGGTACCCGTTATGATGTCTGAGGACACGTTCATGGTTATCGTGAGTGCAGGTGCAGTTCCTGCCCACGGGCTTCCGGTGTGTGAGACGGTGCTGTAGCTAGCGATGTACACGGAGTCCGATGTGTTCTTTATGGTGGATATCATCTGGTAGGGGACGAGAGTGCTTACATTTGTATACGTGTAATACTTTGGCGTATGCCCGTATTTTGTGGCGTATGTGCTGTTGTACAGGGCGGATGTGCATCCCGTCTCATTGGCGTAAAGGTTGGTGTAGTTGATCATGATCGGGTAGTAGAGATCCTGGGCAAGCAGCGTCTGTGCCTTGGCCAAGTTTGTCCCTCCTCCATTTTGTATTGTGGTGCTTGCGCTTGTGCCTGTTGTAGTGCTGGCGCTGGTCTGGGTGGTCGTGGTCGTCACTGTTGTGGTCTGAGCACCGCTTCCAGACTGGCTCGAGCCTGGCTGCGAGAGCGTGGTGGCCACCAGTGTTATCCTGCCCGATGAAGGCTTTTGCTGGTAAGCTATAGGGACCGGCACGATTACCACTGTCGCGCTTGACGTTGTCCTGTGCAGCAGTGTCATCTGCACGTCGGCGTAGGGTCCCGCCGTGTTTATGCTGGTGGCGTTGGCAAGGTAAAGGTCAACATACATTGTCTTGCCAAGGAAAATGGGCATCCTGGAAACCTCTATCCTCGCGTACGTTGCGTTTTGCGGCGAAGACACGAAGAAAGCCGCGTACTGCGTTTCGCCCACGCTGAAGAAAGTTATGGAACTTGTCAGGTTAATCGTTGTCGGCCCAGATATGCTAATCGATGACGCGGATCCGAACAGCGCGGCGACGACGAAATAGAGCACCACTATCGCCGCAACAACGGCCGGGGCTCTCCTTACGACCATGTTCTTGCCGCCCTGTCCAGGGATGCCGGGCTCGGACCTATCTACCTTGGGCTTCTGTGCCATTGGATCATTATTTATTCCTAAATAAGGCATATAAATGTTACTGGGTCACTCTCCTGCCCCCATATCTGCACAAGTAAAGTAATATTATTCTTTGCTTCGATACCATACCAGGTGACCTTATGGCAGGGGACGACGTTGCTACTTTCAGGAAGGACCTCACTGAAATAATAAACGAGCGGCAGCAGGTCTCGTACAACGAACTAAGCGACATGGCGTTCAGCAGGGGCGTAGAGGAAGCCAGACTCAAGGACTGCCTTTCAGAGCTGGAGAGGGACAAGACCATAGCATCGCGCAGTAGCGGCGGCATACTCACGTACTATATACTGAACGGTGCCGACGAGATAAGGAAGGTTCTGATAGTCGAGGACGACAGGAACATAAACAAGCTTATGGCGCTGTCGATAGGCAAGGGGTTTGATGTCAGGCAGATATACGACGGCGGCGAGGCGATACAGGCCGTAAGGAAGGACCACCCTGATCTTGTGGTGCTTGACCTCATGCTGCCAAACAAGGATGGGCTTGACATATGCCAGACAATCAAAAGCGACCCTGCGATCAAGGATACAATTGTGATAATAGTCAGTGCCATGGACCCCACAAGCAACAGGTTCCAGGGAATAAAGTACGGCGCCGACTATTACATCAAGAAGCCGTTTGATCCCCATGAGATAAGGAGCCTAGTCACCATCTTCCTGAAGAAGAAGGGCAAGAGGTTCGACCCCCTAATAGACCTGCCGGACGAGGAGCGCATATCCAGCCAGCTTGAACACTCCATAAAGCAGGGGGGCCAGTACTCCATAGGCACCCTGAAGATAGCTGGCCTCGGAACTTTTGCGGAGAAGTTCGACAAGCGCGCCGCCATGGCAATATTGCGCCTTGTGTCGCAGCTCCTGCAGGACTCTGTGAAGTCCCAGAGCGGCAATGCGTTCGTGGGCTTCCTGAACACCACCGACTTCGTGGTTGCAGGCCCTCGCGATGGCCTGGACCGGGTCGTAGACGAGGTGAAGGAGGAATTCTCGGCAGTGCTCCCGTTCATCATGCAGGACGCAGGATACAAGCAGATAAATCTTGATGTGGACGCCCTCTTCGAGTCCAGGGAAGCTCCGAAGCTGTATCTGACGTTCACGGAGTCGGAGAAGGAACAGCTCAAGGAACGGCGCAATGAGGTCCTGCGCGACAAGGGAGTTGAGCCCACAGTAACGCCCGGCTCCTACTCTTACTCCGAGCTGCAGAAAATATTCGGCAGCGACGACCTGGACGTTGTAATAACCAGGGACGACACCGGAGTGAAGCTGCAGGTGGGCAAGGCGAACACCGAGAAGGCGGCGAAGTAACGCGGAAGAAAATAAATAAAGCGTTGCAGACCTACCTATCGGGTAAGGTGCTGGAAATCAGGTGCCGCCGCCCCCGCCGCCAATGGCCAACCCCATGAATACTTTTATAAGCTTGGGTGCAGTAATACAATCCGTAGACATGGCGATAAATTGAATACGCATACGTGTGCCATCGCAGCGTGCATTCTCGCTCTGGCTGTATATCCGGCCATTGCAGGATCCACTTATGTCAGTGTATTGGAGCCGTTCAACTCCACTCTGCACGATGGCGGCAGCGTCTTTCTGGGGAAGGTGGGACCGGGCCAGACCTTTGCCATAGCGATATCCGCCACCACCTCCAATGCGACCGGCGCCGTCTTTCCAAGGGGCTGGAACGAGCTGAACGTCACCAAGAAGCCACAGGGGTGGGTCGTGGAGAACTCCTCGCTAAACAACGCCAACGAGACTGTAAAGATAACCACCGCCCCGACTGCGGCAAACGGCACATACGAACTCAACCTCACCGCCACGAACATAGGCAACTACTCAAGGCTTGGCAAGCTCAACTTCACCGCGTACATAAACGTGACTCCAAACGTGTTCGCGCTTAGCGTCACCCCCACCAGCATAAGCACCGGCCCCGGCGAGCCTGCCACAATAACCGTGTCGATAAACAACACGGGGGTTTCGGACAGCCCATTCCAGATAGAGGCAGTGGGCCTGCCGGCATGGAACCTGACCGAAACAGTAATAGCGCTGCACCACACAGAGCGTAACTTCTCCTACTCCATATACGAAAACGAGCCTGGCAACTACTCCGCGGTTATGCAGGTGACGTCCACGGCCAGTCCGCTTGTTTCAGCCAAGAGCAATATAGAGATAGGGATACAGGCCTCAGTGCTTAACGACTATGCTGCCATAGGCGAGGGCGCCATAGCGTTCCCGATAATATACGAGCCTGCATACGCTGTTATGTACCTCATAGGGAAGCTTTTTGGTGGCTGAGGGGTAATTTGCATGGCAGGCGTTAAGGGTGGCAAGCGTGAAATGGCAATACCCTCACAATTCGTTAAGCTTAGGTCGGTTCACGACATGGCAAGGAACGTATCTACGTTCGGGGATTTGATAAGGCCAATATTTGCCCAAAAAAACCAGGGCGGCTATCGGCTGATGTGGCCTGGGGCAAAAATAGGGGAGTGCAGGATCGTGCTCTACTGCGAGTCAAAGGAGATAGGAAACTGCCTGCTCTATAAGCCAAAGTCCGAATTCGGCGAGGAATCCGTCGAATTCATGGCAGTGCAGCCATCCGGCCCGCAGGGCGGCAACGCACAGTGCATACCCATATTGGAGCTGAAAAATGTGCCATTCGAGGAAAAGAAGCCGCGCATAGATGCGAGTTGTATAGAGGCCAGGGACTCCAGCCAGCTCATAAAGGCTGTAATAACCAAGGCCATGGACCATGAAACAATGGGAAAGGTCTACGTGTTCAGCTACAAGCAGGCCCGCTATGTGGCGGCGTTCGGGCTGATAGACGAGGATGAACTCAAGTTTCTTACATATTCAAGGCTGGACGAAGGCGGGGAATTCTGCTTCTTCAGGTACAACTACAGCAACGATAGGGTGGAGCCCACTAACACGTTCGGCGACCACTCATACATATATGTTAGGGTTGTAAATCTAGCTGAACCATTCCCGTTTTTCAAGCCCGATTAGCTCAGTGGTAGAGCGACTGGCTGTTAACCAGTAGGTCGCAGGTTCAATCCCTGCATCGGGCGGAATTTTTATTTTGTCGTCGTAAAATTGGCAAATTTCTGGAAGTGCTTAGGGGATTGAACCTGCAAGGGTCTGTTTGTTATGGTTAAATCCTCAATTTTCTAGACTCGCTTTCAGGTTTTGAATTATCCTATCGCTATTTGCAGCACACCAGCGGGCAGACTTGGCACAAAGCTCGAATTCTGAGGCGCTGGCACGTTTTGGATCATTTTTAAGCCGCCAGTAACCAAAGTCGAAATCTTCTGCATACATGCTTATCATTAAATCGGGAATAAGTTTGATTTCCATGGCTGTAATCCTTCTATATTTCAAATATTTGGCCAGGAAGTATCTGGTCATATCTAAATCCATTTCATATTTTCTTTTTCTACAATGGTACTGGAAGAACGATGATATGTCTCTTACTAATGGTTCTGCTGGGCCACTAACATTCTCAAAATCTATAATGCCCGTAAGCTGTTTCCCGTTCCACAAGAAATTTCTCATTCCAAAATCTCTGTGCAGTGGATACCGTTTAAGCTTAGAGTAGCCTTCTAGGCATAAGTTTTCTGCAGCAGGCACCAGGATCTTCGAGTATTTTAGATATAAACTATCAATATGACTTGAGTTTCCTCTTAGCCTATTAGACTGTCTTTTTATTCCGGTGATGATGGAATTCATCCGTATAATATCTTTTTTATGGGAGACCCCAAACTGAGACTGTTCAAGTATTGTGTGGTATTTACCCATCATCACTGCTATGGCTCTCAATTCTTGCCTTTCCGGATGTCTTTTAAACTCGCCATCAATATAGGTGTAGACCCAGAAATTTATGCCGGAAAATTCTTTCACAAAGTGCCCTGCCCTGCTCCTTACTGCGCTCGGAATCTGATACTCAAATCCGTGCGTTTTTAAATAATTTAGGTATTTTATCTCAAATTCCAATTCCTTCCGTTTCTTGAATCGCGACCCTCTTAAAATGTATTTGTTCTTTCCCGCATCTACAATCCAGTTGTAATTAACAAGTCCTCTTGCAGTTTTTGTACAACTGTGGGGCGTTATCCCATAGGCTTCAAGAATCGCGTTTAAATCCTTCCTCCTGATATACATGTGGATATATTGTTAGATAATTCTAATAACCGGCCCTAATCAAAAATCTACCTTAAACCCGATGCGTGCAATTGCCTAGCTCTAAACAATAAATAATAAATAATAAATATGTTCCTTCACATAATATTTATGTGATTTAATGCCAAATGTTACCCTCGTGATTAGCAGGGAGCTCAAGATGGAGATGAAGAGGCATCCTACTGTTAAGTGGTCAAGCGCGGTAAGGAACGTCATAGAGCAGAAACTTGCAGAGTTTAGGGAGGCAGAAAATATAGCCAAAAGAAGCAAGTTCAGCTGGAGGGATTGGAAATCAATCAACGAAAAGATATCAAAGAGTGCGGCAAAACACGCAAAGGCGCTTCTCCATGAAGGTAACGGTTGATGCAAACGTACTGTTTGCATGCCTCATAAAGGATTCGACGACGAGAAAGCTCTTCTTCAATCCTGCGCTGTCGCTTTTTGCTCCAGAATTTATTGTGGATGAGCTAATACAGCATATCCTAGAAGTACAGGAAAAATCTGGGTTGCCAGAAAAGGAGCTACACCACCTTATACTGAAGGTCTTTGGGCAGCTAACGCTAGTACCAGATAGGGATCTTAAACCGTTTTTGCCAGCTGCGGCCAGTCTTATTAAGGACCCGAAGGATTGGCTGTATCTCTCGTGTGCATTGCAAGAAGACACCATAATTTGGAGCAACGATAACGATTTTGGACAACAAAAAAGGGTCAAAATCGCCACTACAAAAGAGCTCATTGCCCTTGTTGGCTCATTATGAGTTAAACAATATACTCCGGGGATTCTACCTTAAGCTCCACGCCTGCATCGGGCGGAATTTTTATTTTGTCGTCGTAAAATTGGCAAATTTCTGGAAGTGCTTAGGGGATTTAACCTGCAAAAGCCTATTTTAGAGAGCTACCTGGTACTCCCCTCCCCTTATGAAGTTCGTACCTAAAAATTCCCGCTTTTACTCCGGGATCCTCATCGTATATACTTTGTTTCTTCCAAGTCCGTGGCGAAAACGCCTATCCCCCAGATGGTTCCATCCCTGGAGTTTACCGGGCAGGTTTGAGCTTGGGCGTACCACGCATAATTGTTTATAGAACGCTATAAATATCTATAATACGTTATAAATAATATGGAGAAACCGGAAACTACCATACAGGTAGACCGCAGGGTAAAAAGGGCGCTGGATGCACGTAAATTGCATCCCAGGGAAACCTATAATGATGTTATCGAACGGCTGATTCACCTTGAAACTGACAGCGAAGAATTGAGCCCAGAAACTTTGAGACACATCGAGCAATCTCTAAATGAGATAAGGGCAGGCAAATACGTTAGCTTCGATGAAGTAAAGAAGCGGGCGGGGTTAGATGGCCTATAAGGTCATTTTTTCGAAGTTGGCAGAAAAGGCCTTTCTAGGTCTGAGCAAAACATTCCAAATGCAAATAGCAAAACGACTAAACCTAGCTGCAGAAAATCCTAAACCATTCGTAAAAAAACTAACTGGACTTTCGGAATTGAGCCTTAGGGCTGGTGATTACATGCTAATAGTCAATATAGATGAAACGGCCAAGTTGATTATGGTGCTGGATGTAGGCCACCGGCGTGAAATTTATAAGAAATAACGCTCAAAATGACTGTTCTAGCAAAGTGACAGAAATATCGAATGATATTAAACAATATCGAGTAGGCAGTCAACCTTCGGCAACGCTCCTGCATTGGGCGATGTTTTTACGAAGATTAGGTAGATTATTCGAGATAGTTTTATCTACCTAACTTTAGGTAGATAGGATTAAATATTTTTATCTACCTAACTATATTATGACCTTAGTAGTAAAAAAAATTAAAGAAAGAAACTACTACTATTCATTCTTAAGCTATTTTTTAGCTGACAAATCGAGAAGCTTTAGCAAGTATATTGGAGTAAAAAAACCCACCGATAAATCCTTAAAAAAAATCGAAAGCCAGTTCAAGGTCGAGCTGATTAAAAGACTATCGGGCAAAGACTATTCTAATTCGCTAATGAACAAAGACGAAGTCATAAAGAGCATACTGTTCAGCATAGCGTTCGATAAAAAATACCAGAAATTGACGAATCTAAAAAGGAGAAAATACGATATAGATAGCACTGTGATTTTCACACTCACTACACTGACAACAGAAGAGGTCGATGTTGATCTAATTGATGTTAAAAACGCATTAATTAAGACCTCTGGAATGACATTGCGCGAGCAAATCAGTAAAAATATGCTTCAGGCCGTCGAATCAATAAAAGGGACCCATGAACTAGACCAGAATTACCTCCTTGCACTGCATCGTACAATAATGGCAAAATTTGAGGTGAAAACTCCAGGGGACTTTAGGAAAAAGCAGGTGTATCTGTATAGGAAAAGATCAGCCAGATCGTCTGGGGACAGGGAATTAAGATACCGTCCACCACATCATAGCAAGATTATCCCTTTGTTAAAGCAATTTTTTGGATGGTACGGCAAAAGCGAGCTCAACCCTATAGAGAAGGCGGCGGTGGCCCATTATGTCTTATACAGGATTCATCCTTTCTTGGATGGCAATAAAAGGATTTGCAGATTGATCTTCAACAAAACACTGCTAGATAACCATTTCCCTTTAATCAACATCTCTGCTAACAAAGAGGCATATTTTGATGCCTTAGTGGCCTCTGTTGAAACTAATAATCCAAAAACCTTTGTCGACTTTGCCCTCAAGCAATATTACCTGCAGGTGAAGGAATTTCTGAAAAGAAAAACTTAGGTAAAGTGCCAAACGATATCGAAGCATATTAAAGAATATCATTCGGGCGTACTACTTTAAGCTCAACGTCTGCTTCGGACGACGCCCTTCAAATCCAGTCTTGCGCAGCAAGGGATGAGATAACCCGAATGTATTTAAGAATGCTGGGTAGAAGTATCTGTGTGAGACTATGGCAAAAGTAGAATTTGAGTTTACCAAGGACGGCCCATTGCTTGTCAAGATAGATGGCAAGGTAGAATACGCTCTGTGTAGGTGTGGGCATTCAACCAAGAAGCCATTTTGCAGCGGCGCGCATAAGGGCGCAGAGTTTAAGGCAGATGAGACTAAACTTTACCTAAAAGAGGGTTAGCGGCACCCTTCGGCAAAAATGAGATAAAGCGTTACGACTGCATCTGAGGCATACGCCTTGTAAGCAAATGAACGCTTTGCACCACTTATTTTTAGCCAATTGCGTTTTTGAAGCAGGCCGACATCAGGCGTCTCATCCCGAGTGCGCTCTAGTCCCTATCCCTCTCTAGCTTATATTCGGCATGGGCCGCACCCCTGCCTTTTTCCAGTTTTGCCATCAATTCTTCGAGCTTTCGGCTTCGTTTTTTTGTCGAAGAACTGCAAAAGCTCCTTATGCTCTTTTAACAATTGGGCCTAGATGGGCTGATCCACGGCGCTTGCCAACAGTAATGCACCATTTATCTTCCTGCTCCAAACCCACTGTAGTTCCTTAGTCGGCGGGCGACAGAATGTGCCATCCCTAATACAATCCGGTTCCCTGCATTTGCAACCGCCGCCAAACCCGGAAAAATTAATTTCATTGTTGCAAAGTATCCTGTAATCCTCTGTCTGCCCTCCGCCCCTTTTAATGTCCCTTACTACGATATCAACGCAGTTGCCAAGGCCCATAACGTTTGAATTGCAGGAATGGTTTGTATAGCAGAGTTGGTCGTTGCAGTATCTTCCGTGCACATCAAAAAACCCTATTCCTCCCTCGGACGATTTCACCCATTCCCTCTTTGAATTGAGCATTTTGCATTTTTTGCAATCGAAGTATACAAAAGTGCCTCTGGGGATAAAGCGCGTTGCGAACACGCCCTTGCCTTTTTTGCCCGCCACCCCCCACTTCGAATAAATCGGCAATCATGATGCTATTAATGCAGAAAGTTATATGCCCCTTTTGTCCCTACCCCCTGTAGCAGCCATATCAAATCGTATCTGGGGATATAAGACAGCCCACCGGCCATTCGGGGCGTTTCTGCATACGGCGATGCGCCCCGGGCAATAACCGCCATTGCGCCTTTCGTCCCGAGCCCACGGGTGCATTCAGTGCACCCGATTTTAACCATTCGATCGAACTTTCCTTGCAACCGTAAGGATGGCGCTGCTGTTCTTACCCAGAAACCTGCCGCCATCGGGCCATGAGTATTGCCCCAGGACTTTGAACCCGTTCCTCGCCAGCATATCCCTGAGCTCCTTCGCGCCGTAAATCTGCATTGTCCACCTTACCGGCTTCCCTATTTTTATGCGCCCATTTTTCCTCCACGTGCAGAACACCTCATCCATGGTGAGTATACCGCTCCTCCTGTTTATTCTGCACACCTGCAGCTTGTGTACCGCAACCGCCCCTGCTTCGGTTACGGTGTTAACAAGCAGCCCCTCCTCAAGCGGCTTGCTCATGCTTGCATTAAGTATGTCAAATACGTATATGCCTCCGTCCTTAAGGTTGTCGCGGATATTTCGCATTGCCCTTTCAAATCCCTGCTTAGATAGGTGCCCCACTGCGTTGAATATCGTTATCGCCGCATCGAACGTCCCTGCCTCTACATTTCGCATGTCCCCTTGCAGGAATTTTATCCTCATTTTACGCAGCATTGCTCTGCGGCGCGCCACGCTTAGCATGGCCGGGCTTATGTCCGAGCCCACAACACCGTAGCCGCGCTCCGCAAGCCAGAACACCTGGTCTCCAGTCCCGCATGTGAGATCCAGAACTGTCCTGGTCCCGTACCTTTTTAGTATCCCCTCTATGGTGCGGTTCTTTAGCGTGCGTGCTTCAGTCTCCGTGGCTTCGGTCTTGTCGTACACCTTCGCGTACTTGTTGTAATCTGGGGTACGGTCAGTCACCATGCATCTGATACGGCAATTCGGCTTTATAAATGTGAGCATACTGTGCAGTTTGCAGCCCGCGCAACCCCCATGCAAAAGTTTTAGCCATCCCCCTCTCCAAACGGCTTACTGCTGAGAGACCGCGCAAGCACTTCAGCCTTGACACAGACCTGCCGGACACCATGGCGGTCATAGCTGACAAGTTTGAATTAGAGGGCGCCATGGCAGAGGAACTGCCTACTCGTGGTGAAACTCACGCAAGCTAGACCCCCGGTTATCCGCATTGTATTCCCAACCTATCCACATATCTGCCTAACCCTAATGGCGCACCTATTACGCACAGGCCAGGTAAGCTACTTGCCGCCTATCTTAAACATTTTGGTGCCGCAAGTAGGGCACGTGCCCGTGGCCGCCTTTTTACCATTCTTCATGGTTACCTCTTTTGGGTCCTTCATCTGCCTTTTTGCCTTGCACTTAACGCAATATGCGTCCATATTATCGCCAAGTATATATTACAACTCACTATAAAAACATTTCCCTCGTATCATTTACGGGCGCGCAGCGTAAATCCACTAACGCGCACGCCTCCAGCATACTGCCGTACCGCGGGATACGACGGCGATCTGATAGCATGGCTCGACCTGATTTGCGACTGATAGTTGCCATAATTGCAGGAACCCTCATAGCCAATGCGTTTGGCATATTCATGCAGTCCTCTGCAATATTTCCCGACGTGCTAGGTTGTCTTGTCACCGGGGCGATAACGGAGGGCAGCATAAAGCGCCGCGCGGTCTCCGCGGCTATTACTGGTTTCCTATACTCGCTGGTGGTCATATTTGTCTATCCACCTTTCGTACCATCCGTGGCAACAAATGTGGAGACGCTGGTAATCGGCACATGCGTAGGCATGCTGGGCGGAATGGTTGGCCACTACATTCGCCGCCTACCTGCATGGATTTCAAGCCGATCCCTGCCGATTATCCCTATCAAAAATCACAAGAGGCACAAAAGGAGGGGACGGACCGCCTAGGTGGCGCCAGTCCACACGCCTGCAGATGTGTGCAGCTCAATATGAGCGGAATAATGGTGGAACTTGCGCATGTACCCGTATACAATTACATCCCAAAGCCAGCAGCTTCAGCAGACAAAGAACACTGGCACTGCTGCAATTTCCCCTCCCTCCGTCGGCGCGCCAGGTTCGGCAGTCAAAGCGCCTTACCGCGGAAGTGGCATCATCTATGTCGCAATATTGATAGTTGTAGTGGCAATATCCATGTATTACTGGTCATCACAATCGCCCCAGACTCCGCTGGCAACCATAATTCCTGTGGGTAAGCAGGTGGGTGCATTGTATGTCTCCAATGTGATTGTGCAGCACGTAATGTCAATTCCGGAATTCAACCTTACATATAGAGGAACATTGAACATAACGCTGTCATCACAGTCAAGCATCGGATCGGCATCCTACCCTATTCATGCATCATACCAGAAGTACTTCAACAAAAGCAGGATGCTTATAGAGATAACTTCGCCTAACGCTTTGTCATCCTCTTCGCCCGTGGATGTAATCAGCATGATAGTAAGGAACGGCACGATGATCTACTATTGCGGCAACTGGTTTTACAACTACAGTCAAGGCAATTATACTTGTTTTGATTCCGGGAACTTCATACGCTACGAAAGCCAAAAAGGTGTGAGCATAGACGCCCTCAATCTTTCAGAGTTATACTCCGGGCTAAATGTAACATCGAGTACACTCGGGATGGGGCAACAGGGGAATGCACCGTGCCTGGAAGTCAATGGGCGGATAGGGGGCAACCTCACCGTAATAACCAAACAGCTCGAGGCCGCAAGAAACGAAACCGGCAGCAGCTTATACCAGGCTACCTCAGGTTACTACGCGGCCTGCCTGTCTGCAGACTTTTACGTGCCGCTTTTCATACGCGCTAATATAAGCATAAGGACAGCAGCCCTTTCAATAAGGGCCGCACTTTCGCTTAATGCGACGCACGCCGATGCGAACACCACATCTTCCTCAATAGCAGATCTGCCTTCCAAGCCCGGTAGCTACCCAGGCAATAGCACAACTGCCGCCTCCTGCTCCCCCTCAAACGGATTTACGTGCGGGGCCCCCGTACTCAGCACGTCCGGTAACCTTACATTTACAATTGCGCAGACTGCCGGTGGCGCTCTATATAATGTCGAGTTAGCCTGCGCCGCAGCCGCAAGCGCATCTGGCATGCCCGGTCCGGGCGCATCTGCGTTCAGGGGCGGCTTGTTCGGAGCTAGCCACACCCTGTCTCCCACGTCCAATGTGCAGGTGACAAACCTTCCTTGCTATAGTACTGACAATGTGATAATGGGAAATACCCCCGCAGGCACTGTCTTCTCAGGATTCGTCTGGGCTAACTACACCGCTTCCCCATCTGCAGTGTCCGCATCAAATCTACGGCTCACAATTAGGGTGGCTTCAGTCACAGCAAGAGCATCATGAAATGCAAAACAGTTGATTTAATGGACAATGACTACGATGTTGTTATAATCGGCGCAGGCGTTATAGGTACTGCGCTTCTGTATGTGCTGTCAAATTTCTCAAATGTGGAGAAGGTGCTAATGCTTGAGAAATACTCATTGCCCGCTCAGTTGAATTCAAGTAGCAGGAACAACAGCCAGACCCTTCACTTTGGGGACATAGAGACTAATTACGGGATTGAGAAGGTCAAGGAGACCAGAGCGGCAGCAGAAATGCTTTGCAGGTACATGGATATTCTACCTCCAAAGGCTCGCGGAAGGATCATGGCAAAATGCCAAAAGATGGTGATAGGGATCGGAGTGGAAGAGGCCGAAGCGATTCGGGCGAGGTACGACGAGGAGTTCCTCAGGCTCTTCCCAGACCTGCAGGTGCTTGACAGAAGGGCAATCTCAAAGGTGGAGCCAAACATCATGAAAGGCCGGCACAATGGCGAGGAGATACTCGGGGTCTACGCGCAAAACGGATACATGGTGGACTTCGGATCGCTTTCCACGTCATTTCTTGACGGTGCCAGAGACGGCGCACACCGCCCCAATGCTGTCTTTGACAACCCAGTGCACAGCATATCAGAATGCCAGGGTGGATACGAAGTTAGGGCGTCCCGCGGTACGTACAGCGCAAGGGCTGTCGTGGTCTCCGCTGGTGCGCATACTCTGAGCTTCGCAAAATCCCTCGGTTACGGGGACACGCTGTCAATAATACCCGTGCTTGGCAGGTTCTATCACTCAAAGAAGGTGCTGGATGGCAAGGTCTACACAATGCCAAGGGGCAAAATACCATTCCTATCCGTGCATGGCGATCCTGACATAAACCACGCCAATCAGACGCGCTACGGCCCGACCATAACCCCCTATCCATTTCTGGAGCGGCCGAATCTCTCCGTGGCTATAGATAATCTGAAGTCCATGGGGCTAGACTATGACACGGTAATGAGCTACTCCAAAATAATGCGGAACGGCGACATCCGCCACGCAATATTGCGCAATCTGTCATACTCCCTCCCACTTTTCGGGAAGTCGGAATTTGTCAAGAATGAGGTAAACAAAATCGTTCCGCGCCTAACGGCAAGGGATGTGCATGAGCATGCAGGGGAAGGTGGAATAAGACCACAGATCGTGGACAGGAAGAAAGGCGAGATAATGCTTGGCGAGGGAAAAATAAAGAAAGGCGGGCTGGTATTCAACATAACACCCTCACCCGGCGCGAGCTCTTGCATGAAAATAGCATTTGACGATGCCGTATACATAACAAACCACATCGGCGCCAAATTCTATCGCGAGCGGTTTATGCACACATTCCACACTGGCTAGGCCTATCTGTCCAGTCCAGCCAAAAACTTTAATAGCCATCATTACAAACATTATCTGCCAACAAAAGTGGTGAAATGGACTCTACTGTGAATTACTCCGTAAAGGATATGGCGCTAGCAAATAGGGGTATGCTCAATATAGGCCTGGCGGAGCAGAGGATGCCCGCCCTGCTGAAGATAAGGGATCGACTTTCAAAGGAGAAGCCGTTCAAGGGGCTTAAAATAGGCATGGCGCTGCACCTTACGAAGGAGACTGCCGTGCTTGTGCGTACGCTCAAGAGCGGAGGGGCCGATGTAGCCATAGCGAGCTGCAATCCCCTTTCGACCCAGGATGATGTCGCCGCGCAGCTTGCTGCAGAGGGGGTAAAAGTGTTCGGCTACAAGGGGGAGACAGTCGAAGACTACTACAAGTTCATAGATAAGGTCATATCTTTCAAGCCCAACATAACCATAGACGACGGCTGCGACCTTGTGACCAGAATACACACCAAGTACCCCGAGCTTCTGGAGGACATAATGGGGGGGTGCGAGGAGACGACCACAGGTGTAATACGGCTGCATGCGATGGAGAAGAGCAGGAAGCTGAAGTACCCCGTTGTGGCGGTGAACGACAACAAGACCAAGCACCTGCTCGACAACTATTATGGGACTGGCCAATCCACCATAGACGGCATACTCAGGGCATCAAGCATACTCATAGCAGGGAAGAACTTTGTCGTGGCAGGGTACGGATCGTGCGGCAAGGGGGTTGCCATGCGTGCCAAGGGTATGGGCGCGAACGTGATTGTCACAGAGGTCGACCACTTCAGGGCGCTGCAGGCTGCCCTTGACGGGTTCAGGGTCATGCCCATGGACGACGCATCCAAGATCGGCGACATATTTGTCACAGTGACGGGCAACATGGGGGTCATACTGCTCAGCCACGTAAAACAGATGAAGAACGGGGCGATTATCGCAAACTCCGGCCATTTCGATGTCGAGATAGACGTATCGTCCATGAACAAGAATTACAAGAAGAAAAAGGTGCGGGACCTGCTGGACGAGTACGACGTGGGAGGGAGGAAGGTGTATGTATGTGCGGAGGGCAGGCTCGTGAACCTCGCTGCCGCAGAGGGCCATCCTAGCGAGGTGATGGCAACGAGTTTCGCCGGCCAGGCGCTGGCGTGTGAATATCTCGTTAAGCGCAGGGGCAAGCTAAAACCATCAGTAATAACGCTGCCTTCAGGGATAGACAACCAGATTGCCCAGCTGCAGTTGGAGGCGATGGGGATTCGGATAGACACGCTCTCCCCTGCGCAGGAAAAATACCTGTCCAGCTGGGAGGGCGGCACATGATCCTGCGTGGGTCTCCGTGCCGGCCTGCCATGTATAATCTCACAGTGTGAGCAAGGATGATATCGGCAGTATTGTTCGATTTCGATGGCGTTCTTGCCGACACGATAGACGCCAATGTTGAGTTCATTCAGTCATTGCTCAAGCAGAACGGCTATGACGAGCCTTCATACAATGAAGTGAAGTCAGTATTCTACATGACCTACTTCGACACGATAAAGCATCTAACGGGGGAAAAATCAGAGCGCAGGATTAAGGAGCTTATGGATGCCGATGTAGACTTCCCACACCATCTGGTCCGTCCGCCGCCCGGGGAAAAGGAAGTCCTCTCATACCTCAATGCGCGATACAAGCTCGGCATAGTGAGCAGTGCCCGGCTCGGGTACCTGCTGCCAGACTTCGACCGCTTGGGCATCACCAAGTATTTCAGCACAGTCGTAACAGAGGAGGACACCAAGATGCACAAACCGCATCCAGAACCGCTGCTGCTTGCGGCGAGGCGGCTTAATGTCGAGTCGGCCCGATGCGTTTATGTCGGTGACTACCCGTCCGACGTGATGGCGGCCAGGTCTGCCGGGATGAAGTCGATACTCCTGTCTGACGAAAACTTTCCGCTTGCCGATGCAGTACTGGACGATTTCAGGGATATCCCGCAGGCGGTTGCGCGCCTTGCGGGGCGCCAGGCTGGCCAAAGCTACATGAACCCCGCGACCGCGCCGTAGAAGACGACCTTCTCCCCAAGCGGGGTTATCTCTATTGGCGGTATCCTGTTGAATTTGTATTCGTTTATGTGCCGGAGTATGGGCTCCAGCACCGCCTTGCGGTTGTTCAGCGCTACCCCTCCCCCTATCGTCACTATCTCGGGGTCATAGGTGTTTATGAGGTTTGCTATTCCTATTGCGTTAAGCCTGCCAACCTCCTCAACAATCCCCGCCGCCACCTTGTCATGCGCCGCCGCCCCGTACACGTCTTCGGCGTCCATGCCTTCAACGCGCCGCAGCTTGCTCTCCATGCCCTTGAACTTGGTTCTCATAAGGAGCTCGGCAAATCTCGGTATGCTGCTCCCTGAGCAGTAGGCCTCCCAGTGGCCATAACTCCCGCACGCGCACCTCATTGCGCCAGAGGCATCTATCGTGCAGTGCCCGACCTCGTGCGCGTTACCGTCCTTTCCGGACAGGGGCCTGCCGTCGGCAACTACGCCTGCACCTATGCCAGTGCTGAGCGTAAGGTATGCAACATTCCTCATGCCTTTCCCCGCCCCGAACCGCCACTCCCCAGTCACTGCGGCGACGGCGTCATTAGAGAGGCGCACGCGTGTCCTATATTTCTTGGACAATATGTCTACCACCGGCAGGTTTGTGACGCCGCGCATGTTTGGCGAATATACCCATACCTTGCCGTCCTCCGCCAGCCTGCCCGGCACGGCTATCCCTATCCCATCAAATTTCCTCTGCCTGTCCAGCACCCTATATATCTGGCCCATGAAGTCCGCATGATCTATCTTGTCCTTGTGTATTTCGCTGACCTCGCCGCCATCCCTGTCGAAGAGCGCAATCCTGATGTTAGTGGCCCCCACATCTATGCTTACTATGTCCCCCATGAAACCACCCTGTGCATATAGTGTTTGCCAGCATCTGTTTAATTAATTTTGCCCGCGCCCCGCCACCATCAGACTTTAAGCCTTTGCCAGAGATGTAGCTAGAATGGGAGGGTGATCCAATCACTGTTTACCTTGCGGATTATGCGGAGATAAATGGCCTGCTTGATCCCGGAGAAATGGTGGAGGCTACTGCATCGGTGTGGCCTCCGTTCTATAGGGTGTGGGTATCGAATTCCATACTGGTCGCAACTAGCAAGAGGCTCATAGTCGCCAGGGTCACCATAACCGGCCTGGGCAACAAGCGCAATGTCGAGACCATACCATACGGCATGCTTGCGGGCGTCAGGGTCAGGAACGGCCTGATATCATCATCAATAATTTTCCGCCTTGCCGGCTCCGTTGACACAGGGGGATCTGCGGCGAGGGGGAGCACCGGCTGGGATAGGATAAGCGGCTTGGGTCAGATAGACGCCAGGGACCTGTCCGAGTTCGTGAACAGGATGATTGCAAGGGGGCAGAGCACGTAGGCCCTTCCGAAGCAGCGCGCATTGAAAACGGCGATGTACATGTCCCATGAGATACCGACACAGGGCTTCAGCCTGAGGAACCCGAAGCTGTGGCTGGATGTGGTGGGGGTGGCCCTGGGCGCCGCATTCATGGGCATCGGGGTGTACTACAGCAACATCCCGCTGGTAGCCGTAGGGTTCGTTGTATTTATACTGCCGTTTCTCCTACTGAAATGGATATTCATAGGATTCTGGCTAGTGGGGTTGGTGGGCAAAACGCTGTCCCCTAAGAAAAAGGACTGACTGCCTTTGGTCATCCCGCGCTCTTGCTGCGCCGCTGCTCCTCCTTCTCTATCCTCTTTATCATGCTGTCAAGGAGCGGGCCTACCACCACGCCCTTAGATTCGTCCGTCTCGGCCCTCACGTAGGAGAACTTTGGCATGCGCTCCCCGTGCGCCTCCATGTCCCTCTTAACCTCTCTGATTACGTCGTTCATGATGTCGGCAACCTGGATCTCCGTCTCCTCCTTGTTGTTGCGGGTCCTCATCCTTATCTCCTCGAACGCCCAGCTGTCCTTCATCTTCTCTATCTTATTCCGCACCTGGCTCATAAGCGTGCCTTCCCCCCTTGGCATTATCATCGGCGTGCTTTCGGAGTAGAACTCGTAGAACAGGTATCGCGCTATGTGCTGCATCTCCTTGTTGGCCTCGAAGAGTGGCAGCAGCTCAATGTCTATCTTTGCCCTTATGCCGCGCATGTCCACGTCTTCCCCGTACCCATTTCCGCTCAGCTCTCCCATCAAATCCACTTAGAAATGATATGCCTCGAACAAGATATTTAATGCTTTACTGCAGATACGTCGCCGCTCCAAATGCGCCAACGCGGCGGTGGCTGGCCGAGGCAAAGCCGCAGGCGCAGCATCGCCCCACGCCACCGCCGGTTGTGCAAACCTGGACCCTATATTGTTATCTCCTCTCCCGGGACTCTCCTGAACAGCTGCACGCCGCCTATGTGTTCCTCCTGCGTAAGGAAGCGCACCAGCCTCTCTACCCCGAAACCCGCTCCGGCCGAAGGCAGGAAGCCCTGCTCCGCCTCTTTCAGGTACGCGGAATAAACGTCCATGCCCAGCCTGTCCCTCCCCATCCTCTCAAGTATCCTCTTGTACTCATTCTCCCTCTCTCCGCCGGACAGCGCCTCCCCGAAGCCGAGGGGGTATACCAGGTCGTAGTTCAGGTAGTGGCCCGGGTTTGCCGGATCCTCCTTGTCATAGAATTCCCTCTTGTGGCAGACCGCCCAGAAGGGCTGCTTTGCCTTGAGGGAGGCGGGGATCTCCCAGTCCGCGCCGAACTTCTCCTCCAACTCGTGGGTCTCGTACACCTTGAACGGCGTCTTGAACCTGAACGGCTCTATGCCAAGTGCAGGGAACGCCTCGCTCTTCCTGAGCCGCTTGCCCAGCTTCTTGTAGTAGCGCTCCACCAATGCCCATACGTCCTCCTTCTTGGCGTTGGGAATCTCGAAGTCGGCCTGGGTGAACTCGAAAAGGTGCTTCTTTGTGGACTTCCTCTCCCCCTTCTCCAGCCTTATGTTCGGCGAAAGGATCCATATCTTCTTTCCAAGCTTCTTGATCGCAACCTGCTTGTGCAGTATCATTGAGTTCATCAGCCTTAGCTGCGCGCCGAGGTACTCTATCTCCGCGGTCTTTATGACCGAGGAGCCGGGATCAGGCCCCAACGGGTCTGTGCTCTTGCCCAGCAGCACAGGCAGCAACTGTATGAACCCTTCCTCATGGAAGAACTCAACCGTTGCGCTTATCACATCGCTCGCCACGGACAGTTTCCCCACTAGTCTTGCATCATCCGCCATGAAAATCACAGAAAAGATGAGGTGCACTCATTATATAAGGATTTCTACAATAAATCAGTATAATATCCGTATTTTATCCAAAGATTTAAATAATAATATGGATAAAATACAATAATGGACCAGCTTGACGAGGAGCTGATAAGCCTCACAGACTCCGGTACAACCCGTTACTCGGATCTGGCCAAGCGCGTCAACGCACCGCTGTCTACGGTGCACATAAGAATGAAGAAACTGGAGCAAGGCGGCATAATAAAGGGCTACAGGGGAGACATAGACTGGGGGAAGGCGGGTTTCGGGATCACGGCCTTCATCCTCATCAGCATCGACGTGAACCTGCTCCAGAAGCTTAGGAAAAGCCAGGAAAAGCTTCTGGAGGAAATACTTAGCATGGACTACGTGAAGGAAGGGTACATCGTCACAGGCGATGCGGACATTATTATAAGGGTGGTGGCGAAAGACACCGCGCACTTCAGGGCGATACTGCTCAACGGCATAGACAGGATAGACGGCATAGTCAAGACCAGGGCGATGGTCGCGCTATAGGGCGCGCCCAATCGCAAACACAATCAGTTTGTCGCCACATACTCCATGATCCCCTTCTGCGATACCAGGCGCCTGAGCAGCACGCTGTTCTCTTGCCACTGCTGCGGGCTTATGACCATCTTGGCCTGTATAAACTTGAACATGTCTGCAGTGCTGTGCAGCACCGTGGGCTGCGTCTGCAGCGTCTCCCTAACGTGCTCGCGCACGTTCCACACCCCGACCGGCATGACGTAGCCAGGATGCGCCTCCCTGAGTATGAGGACTCGGGCCTGCCCATTGAGTTTGAGCAGCTTCTCCGTCACCGCCAGCTTGGCCGCGTAGTAGCAGCCACCTATCTCGGCGTATGTCTTCCTGCCCCTATAGCCCTCGTATGAGCCGAATATGCTGACGTTCCTGCCGTCCTCATTCCATACCGTACCCGGGAAGAATGCCTCTATGGACTCGTACTCCCAGCTGCCAGGGATGAAGAATATGAGCCACCTGTTGTCCAGGGCCACGTTGTAGTATGCGTATATCGAGTCTATGGTGCCGTTCCCCTTAACGTCCCTGAGGTTGTTCTTCCCTAGCGTGTCGTCCACTGCGGTTATGCTCCACCTGGTAGGGACGAATTTCCTATTGCCCTTGAGGCCGAACAGCCCGGCGGACAGGGCCCTCTGCAGCTTCGAAACGTTTATGCCTTCCCTATACAGCTCTATCAGGGCGGTGGAGGCCTTTGCATCGGTGTCGAAGTAGAGCCCCTCTATCTTGCGGTCAGCCTTGAAATTGTGCACATCGAAGGACCTTATCCTTGCGCTCGGGCCGTACGGCTGCACCTCGTCGTTGAATTCCATCTTTACGAATGGTTTGCCCACGAGGTCCAGGTCAGCGTCTGCCGGCCTTTCGGCCAGCGCGAGGTCCCGGACCTGCTCCTGTATCCTCCCCCTCTCAACGTCGTGCACGTTGGACAGCTGCATGCCGCGCACAAGCTTGGACCGGAATCCAACTATGTCCTCTATCGAGCTGTTCCACCAGCGTTCCGGGGTCGCCATCATCGAGGTGTCGCCGAACTCCGGCGGCACCAGCGGCCCTATGCTGACCTTAGGGTATCCGAACCTGCCTATGAACAGGTCTGTGGGCGATGATCCTGCCAGGCTCAGGCTGCTTATCGATGCCACTGTCTTTACCTTGTAGTAGTACCGCAGCAGGGCGGGGTCCCTCATGTGCCTGTACACTATGTCAGAGCGTTTCACCCTTAGCGCGCTGAGCATGGTGTCCCTGTCCAATCCCCTCACCAATCAGAATCAGGCATTCTACTGCTAAATATTTTTAGGTGTGAATGCCGCCAGCGAGCTATTTATGAAAATCGTGTATGTGGACATGACGAACTGCACAGACTGGTTACGCGTGTAGTTCCCTATCAGGACTACGGTGTACTCCCCGGGGCCGTATGTGTTGGTGAGGTTGTGCATGTTGAACTCCACATCGAACTTGTTGCCCTGTACTGCGTATGTGGTGGCATTGAGGTTCATCACCCCCGAGTAGTAGAAGCGCTCGTTGCCCACTGTGTACGCAATGCCCGCCACATTCTTGCCGTTTCCGTAGTCGCTGTTGTACGGGCTGGCGCCTAGCTGCGCCCTAGTGAGGTTTGTCACTGGAGGGTCGTAGGTTACCTCCACGTTCTTCAGCGGATAGCTGCCTATGACCTGGCCCTTAAGCTGCACATTGCCGTTGTTGTAAGAAGGCGTGTTGTCGAACCAGTTGACGTAGTTGTTTATGAAGTCCTCCGTGAAGAATATCGTCGTGCTGTTGTATGCGATCCCTATGCTCACCTGGTTGTGAAGCGGGTTGAGTATGTTGTAGCGGTGGCCGTTGTTGCAGCATGCCTGGTCGTTGTACATCATGTTGTACTCCATCTGCTGCAGCTCCTGCGTAACGTTGATGCCGCTGCTGTTAGACACGAAGGCTACGTTCTCCTGCACGCTCTGGTTGCCCCCCAAAAGCGTGTACCTCATGTACGGCTTCATGCCGTATATGTCCCAGTGGCTGAAATAGTCGTTCTGCAGCATGCTCTCCGAGTGCTGCTGGCCCGATGTCTCGTTGGCATAAGTGACGTTCTGCAGGCCGAAGGCCTGCCTGTCCTTGTTTATGAGCGAGAGCGCATATGCCACCGCCTCGTTCTGCGGTATTATATTTGGCCTTATGGTAGTTGTCGGGTAGGAGAGGTTTGCGGCCTGCGTCGTAGTTATGTTCAGGCCGTGGCTAAGGATTGATGACGGATTTTGCACGTTGATTACAAGGTAATAGATGCCGCCTACTATAACGGCAAGCAGAAGCAGGTTTATGATGAACCTCACTGCCATGCGCTCCCCCTATTGATGGCGCAGATAAATTATTAATATATGCGCAAATAAGCTATCATTGCGTTGAAGCAATGGTGCGTGCTTGGCCAGAATATTAAACCGCATAAGAAAAGCGTTCATGGGCACGGACGTAGACGCGATACTGCTCATGAATACGCTTGCGCCCACCAGCAACTTCCTCTACCTCACAGGGATGACCAGCGGGCTTTTCGAGTTCTCCCCCCTTGTGGTCACAAGGCGGCGCGAGGTGCTGCTCACAAACCCCCTTGAATACGAGATTGCGCGTCGGCAGCATCCTGCCGAGATGGAAGTCCGAAACATGGGGGCGAAGAAGGCATCAGAGCTGTTCACGGAGCTAGGGGAGTACCTGGAGGGCAAGCGTGTAGGCATAGACGGCGAGTCCCTGCCGCAGAAGTACTATCTGCTCCTCAAGCGGTACTCCAAGGCAAGGGCGTTCGTGGATGTGTCAGGGAGCTTTTATGCAGCAAGGGCCGTCAAGGACGACTACGAGATTTCCATGATATCAAGGGCCAACCACCTAGTACTGAAGATGATGGGGGAGATACAATCATACTTCAAGGAGGGTATGACCGAGAAGCAGCTCGCCGCGCAGGTCGAGTACATGATGAGGGCCTACGGCGCTGACGGGCCTTCCTTCCCGACTATTGTCTGCTTCGGGGAGAACGCCGCCCTGCCCCACCACATGCCCACCGCGGCGCGCCTGCGCAGGAACAGCCTGGTGCTCATAGACTGCGGGGCGAAATACGCCAACTACTGCTCCGACGTGACGCGCACATTCATCTTCAAGCCCGACGCCGCAACGGCAAAGCACCGGGAGATGCGGCAGATGCTCGACACCGTGAAGGAGGCGCAGGGGCTCGCAATGGGCTCTATAAGGGCAGGTCTGCCCGGGAAGTCCGCCCACCTTGTCGCAGCGGAGTACATAGACGGTGCATGCGGCGGCAAGTACAGAGGCAGGTTCATACACTCGCTGGGCCATTCGCTGGGGATAGACGTGCACGATGTGGGTCCGCGGCTGGGTCCATCGGTGACGGAGAAGCTTCAGGCGAACATGGTGGTGAGCGACGAGCCAGGCATATATGTGCCAGGGTTCGGCGGCGTGCGGATTGAGGATGATGTTGTGGTGACTAAGAGCGGCGGCAGGCTCATTTAGCCCCTTTTGCGAGATCGGAAAGCATGGCATTCAGCTCCGCGCCGTCCACGTTCAGGCGGTGCCGCGACATTATCTCCCCCCTGAGCTGGTCCACCCCGGCCCCTGCGCCTGCCTTCCCTCTGGCAGACTCTACAAGCCCGCGCAGCTTCACGCCGCTTATGCGGGCAAGCCCCTTTGATTCTATCAGGTCGTCCACGCCCGCCTCGCCCTTCGCCATCTCCTTAAGCAGCTCGTCAACGCCCTGTTTTGTTATCCTGCCCGCGCCGTACGCAGAAAACATCGCCGCAAGCCTGCCCTCGTCTATGGCCTCAACCTCATACCCGCCCCTCCGCAGCTCGGTGAACTTCTGCACAAGTATGTTAGCCACGAACTCCGAATCTGCGCCGGCCGACTTTACTATGTTCTTGTACATCTGTAGCTTGGGCGACAGCAGCAGCTGTTCCGCTACGGCCTTGCCGTGCACCTTGGACTCAAGCCATTTCCTTTCTCTCTCTATGTCAGGAGCATTCTCCGAGGCTGCCTTAATCATCTGGGCGGAGACCAGCACCGGCTTTGCATCGGTCTCCGGGTACATCCTCGAGCCGCTTGGCAGCGGCCTGAGGAACCTAGTGACGCAAAGATCGCTGTTTATGGCACCCCTGGTCTCAAGCGGCACTCCGACAAGGGCGTACTTGGCGCGCTCCGCCGCCAGCTTGGCCGCGCGCTCCGCGTCAGCCCTTGCACCCGCCACTATTACCAGAGAATCGCCCTCGCCGGCGCCGACCCTGTGCCTTATCCTGGCCAGATCGCTGGCCTCAAAGCCGTACGCCTTCATGTCCTCGTCCGTGTGTATTATCCCGTTCACCCTTGCCATCTTGGCATAGTCGCTTATCTCCGTGCCGAGCCTCCTCTGTGGGTTGACCTCCCTGCCCAGCAGCCCCGCAAACCCCTTGAGGCCGAACGCCAGCGCCACGCCTCCCTTCTCCAGGTGGCTGGCAACTATCCTCACCTTGCTGCCATTCATTATGTCCGTTATATCCGCCGGCTCCCCCACCGACGCCCTCGCGCCTACGAGCGCATCCTTTATCTCCAGCAGCCTCTGCTGCCTAAGCACCTCGTTCTCTATGAACTTGTCAAGCCTGTCCAAATCCTGCAGCCCCTTTATCTCCACCCGTGCGCCCCCGCGTATTGACACATTCACATCCTGCCTGATCGACCCTATGCCCCTCTGCACCACCCCGGATATCCTAAGCATGGTGCCCAGATAAAGCGCAATCATCTTTGCCGCCTTGGGTGTAGGTATGTAGGGGTCCGTGTCTATCTCGACCAGCGGTATGCCGAGCCTACCCGTGTCGTATGTAATGGTGTCCTCCGTGCTGGACACTATGCCACAGGATTCCTCCTCAAGGAACATTGACGGTATGCTTATCTCGTATCCTCCGGTGCTTATCCTGCCGTCAAGCCCTACCATCATCGTCCTTTGGAACGCACTCGGGTCGCTTCCGTCAACCACCTCCTTCCTCATCGGCTGCAGCTCGTCAACGACCCTCATCTTCATTGCCTTGGCGAACGCCAGCGCAACCATAAGGGCCTCGTTGTTAAGCTCGTGCGGCGGCTCCTCGTCAAGCTCCACAAGGCACGCGTTCCTGTCGTGCACCTCGTATACGAATTTCCTGTTCCTCAGCTCCTCGAACTCCGCAGACCTGTCTATGTCACCCAGCTCCCCGGCGACCGCGCGCTGGTAGCGGTAGACCGTCTGCAGCGGCTTTTCGGCCTGCTCGGGGATCGCGGTCGGGCATGAGCAGAATAGCTTGGTGGCAGTGGCCAGCCTCTGGTGTATCTCAAGGCCGCACATGAAGCCTATCTTCTTGTATTCGGCAGCGTCGTCCGCGCCTCCCTTGTCATTCTGCATCTCTCACACTTTCGATATCGCAATGTGACCGCATCAGTCCAAGAATTCGTCTATGCTGACCCTTTCGTTTATCTCCCCTGCTACGTTGCGGCACAGGAGCTCCGCTGCCCTGTCGCCACTGTAGTTGCCGAGCAGCCATCCAAGCTTCACATACGCGGTCTCCGGAAGCATGTCCTCGCAGTACACCACGCCCGCATTGCTCAGCAGCCTGAGATTCTTGTAAACATTCCTGTGCACCCTGCCGTATAGGCACTGGGACGTCATCCCAACAACCGCGCCGCCGTCCACAGCCCTCTTTATATACGGCAGCCACGACCTGCCCTCGTGCTCTATGCTCACAGGGGTGTGGCCCAACCCTGTCCCCTCTATTATTATCCCCCTGTAGCCCTTGCCTGTGTAGTAGTCTATAACCCCCGGCTCGGATCCCGGATACGCCTTTATCAGCGCCACCTTGGGCTCGAACTTGCCACTAACCTCTACTTCCGGCGACCGCCCCTGGGCCACCCTCCTGTACTGGTTGGTGTACGATATATCGCCATTGTGCCTCACCATGGCCAGCGGCCTGTCGTTTATGGGCCTGAATGCGTCTCTTCTTGATGTGTGCATCTTCCTGGCCTTCACCCCCCTGATGAACGACAGCCTGTCGTCAGAGCTGCTGGCGTGCATGCATATCCCAACCTCTGCTACGTCCGACTTGGCCGCAAGGTGCATCGCGCAGGTGAGGTTGAGGAATGCATCGCTGGAGCCGCGGTCGCTGCTCCTCTGCGAGCCCGTAAGCACAACAGGGGCGTTGAGGTTCTTCAGCATGAAGCCCAGCGCCGAAGCCGTGTAGTGCATCGTGTCCGTGCCGTGCGTTATCACCACGCCCCGCGCCCCGCCGTTTATCGCCTTGGCCGTCTCCTCTGCGATTTTCTGCCATTCCAGGTGCGTGAGATCCTCGCTAGATGTACCGAAGAGGTGATTTATCGATATGTTCGCAATGCCTGACAGCTCAGGGACGTAGTAGAGCAGCTCCTCCGGCTTTACGGTCATGTACACGCCCCCGGTCCTGTAGTCTATCTTGCTGCCTATGGTCCCTCCGGTCCACAGCACCGTCACATTAGGCAGCCGTGTGTTTGCCTTGGGCTTTGTGAACGGGAAAGCCGCAGGCGCGCTGCGTGCCGATACCCTCGATATGCTCACGCCCTCTCCGAAAACTATCCCTATGTTATAGCCGCTCTTTAGCTTGATTATCAGCGTACCATCATTGCCTGCCTCTGTCTTGGGCATGAGCTCCCCTTCCACAGAGATGTTGCCTCCCTTCACGCTCACCGTATCCCCGACAGCTATGCCGCCGGACGCCATGGCCTTTGTTATATCTTCAGAGTACATTACACCACTACTGCTTCCACCTCCGCCAGCGGCGCAGCGTACAGTACATTGCAGGACGCGCCGGTTATCCTTACGGCGGCATCCGCCCCTATGCCCACGCCGCGCCCTGCCTTGAGTATCACCTTTTTGTAGGTGTCGGTCCTGCCGCTTATGGAATCCCCCTCCTGTTCAGTAATGGTAATATCGCAGGTCCTGCCTATAAATGTTTCATTTATGCCCCTCTGCACCGCCCTAACGACCCTCCCGAGCTCCGCACTGCGACTAAGTATGACTTCGGTCGGCAACTGCTTGAGGCGTGATGCTGCGGCGTGCGGCCTGGCCCAGAACTTGCACATGTTCACAACGTTCGGCCTCGCGTCCCTGACGAAGTCGAGCGTCATGCCGAAGTCCTCCTCCGTCTCGCTCGGATATCCTACTATTATGTCTGTCTCTATCGTCACGTCCGGCATCGCCCGCCTAAGCTCCCTGAAGTACCCCGCCACCTGTCCTGCGCTGTAGCCGCGCTTCATGTCTCCCAGCACCCTGTCGCTGCCTGACTGCACTGGCAGGTGCACGAAACGGTAGAACCTCCCTCCCTGCAATGCCGCCGTGAACCTGTCCATGTACTTGTGGAGATGCTCCGGATTCAGCATGCCAACCCGTACCCTGAAGTCCCCCTCGATGCTGCCGAGCCTTTCCATCAGCGCAGCTATGTCTGTTTTGTTGTCCAGTCCGTATGCTCCCATGTCCTGCGACGTGAGCTGCACCTCCCTCGCACCGCCCCCCGCGCCCGCCTTCACCGCGTTCACTATCCTGTCCTCGGAAAAGCTGTTGAGCGGCCCCCTCGCGAACTTAGTTTCGCAGAATGCGCAGCTGCTTAGGCATCCTTCGCTCACCGGCACCTTCACTACTACCGCCCCCCGCGCCATAGGGAAAGCCAGTTTGTCGTTCTTGCTGTATGTGTCCAGCACAACCCTCCTGCCTGCGGCAGCCTCCCTCACCGCAGATACGATGCGGTGCACATTGCTGGTCGTAACGATGCTGGCGCCAGGCGCGTACTTCTTTACGAGGTCGCCGTTGGCGCTAGCCATGCAGCCCGCAACAACCACCCTTTTCCCAGCATGCTCCAGCTTCGCCAGCTCGTGCAGTACCTTCTGCTCTGTGGGCGTCTTGACGGTGCAGGTGTTCACTATCACCACGTCAGCCGCGTCCATGCTTCCGGCCGCCGTGATGCCCTCGGCAGAGAGGAGCCCCTCCATAATGTCGCTGTCCGCCTGGTTAAGGGTGCACCCATACGTTTTTATAAAGGTTTGCATGGCAATCTCTAGTGAGACATTACTTCTTTCCTAAGGAAAGAATATCTATATATTCATTAGTAAATTATTACGCATCAGAGAGAGTGTGTTACGATGACTATGTTATGCGAAAGGTGCAAGCGCGAGATATACCGGAACAACAAGTGCAACTACTGCGACAGGGCGGTGTGCGACGGCTGCATGAAGGCGTCGCAGCGCGCCAGCAAGCTACAGCGTCTCATAATATGCAGGGACTGCTGGAGCAATATGGAGAAGCGCACGTTGTACAAGAACAAGCGCGAGGCCGTGCAGGGTCAGGCGCGCGCCTGAGTCACGGCAGTTTCTTTACGGAGACCGTTATCTTCGCCCCCTCTATTTCGAACTCCCTGGTGAGGCTTCCCTCTCCGCTGTGCTTCTCCATCCTTGCAACATTCAGCCTCCTCTTTATCCCTGCCAGCCCTCCGCGTATCGCATCGCCCAGGCCGCCCGCCGCCTCGTAATGGAGTGCAATCCTATCGGCCTTCTTGAGCCTGAGCTCCTTCCTCATAATCTGTATCCTCCGCTCGAACTCCCTGACCAAGGCCTCGTCCATGAGTTCCCTGCTCATCTCCCTGTCAACATAGGCCTTCCCGTACTCGAACATTGCAGCCTCGCCCTGCTCCTGTATCTGGACTATCAAGAAGTGCTCCTGCCTTATGTTCACCGTCCCCGCCTCGGTGTGCAGCGAGTAATGCCCGTTCTTCTCTACGCCGTGCCTGAGCTCGGCCGCATCGGCCCCCCTCAGCGCCTTCGCCACCGCGTTGGCCTTCTCCTTGAAGTCGGGCCCAATCTTTGCGAATACCGGCCGCACCTCCTCCCCTATGCCGTAGCTCCTCTTAAGCACGAGCTTCTTGGAATTGGTGCAGGTCTCAACTATCCCCCCGAGCCGCTCCAGCGCGGAATAAGCCGAATCATCGTTAACCTCGAGCGTCTCCTTCGCTATTGGCCACCTCAGCGCTATCCCGCTCTTCTCCCTGCTGCTGAGCAGCGCGGTTATGGCGTCCTTCGCGACCTCCATCTGAGCCTCAAGGTCCTTGTTCATGGCGTCCTTCTTCGGGGCAGGCCAGTCCTCCAGGAATATGCTGTCCCTGGCCTTGTACCTCTCCTGGTATATCCCCTCGGCCACGAACGGAGTTATCGGCGATATAAGCACCAGCGTCCTTGCCAGCACGAAGTTTATTATGTCTATTATGGCCTTCGCGGCATCCTTGTCACCGTACAGTATGCGCTTCTTGGCTAGCTTGAGGTAGAAGCGGCTGAAGTCCTCCATCACGAATGTCTTTATCGCCGCCGCGGCGCTGTACGCCTCGTAGTTGTCCAGGTGCGCGGTGACGTTCTCAACTGTGCTCTCCATGCGCGAGAGGATCCACTCGTCCTCCTTGGCCAGCGGCCCGCCCGCGGGCCATTCCTTGCGGTCCGCCTTGTAGCCCAACGCGTCGGTGTACTCCGATATGAGGTTCGAGATGTTGTCCAGAACCATTACCACCTTGCCTGCCTCCTTGAGCTCCTCCGTGTTCCAGTTAAGGTCCAGCCACGGTGTGTGGTCCGCGCACCAGAGCCTGAAGACGTCAGCGCCCGGGCTCTTCGCTATCTCGTCCAGCCCCACATAGTTCCCTAGCTTCTTGTGCATCTCCCTGCCGTGCTCGTCCAGCAGCATGCCGTCCACGCCTACATGGGTGTAGGGCCTAGCGCCGTACGCCATTACGCTGGTCTTCAGCAGGTACGAGAACCAGCCCCTGAGCTGGTCCTTGCCCTCAAGTATGTAGTCAACGGGGAACATACGCTCGAACTCCTCCTGTGTCATGCTCGCCCTGAACGCGATGCTGGCGTCATACCAAACGTCCACCACATCCGGTATCCTCTTCATGTCCCCTCCGCACTTGGCGCATTTCAGGACCACCTTGTCTATGTGGGGTCTGTGCAGGTCGCTCAGCGCGCGCTTGTGCTCCCATCCCATTTCTCCCAGCTCCGCCACAGAGCCGATTATCGACGTCTCCTTGCAAGCGGAGCACACCCATATTGGCAGCGGTATGCCCCAGTACCTCTGCCTGGATATGCACCAGTCAGGGGACGCGCCCAGCACGTCCGCAAGCCAACCCTGCGCCTCCGCGGGGTGCCACAAGACCTTCCTGTTCTCGTCTATCAGCCTGTCCTTCACCTTCTGTATATCGAAGAACCACTGCTCCGTGGCAATGTATATCAGCTTGGTGTCGCATCTCCAGCACTGCGGGTAGCTGTGCTTTACGGTCCCGCCGCCAAGCAGCGACCCGGCCGCCTCCAGGTCCTTGAGCACGGTGCGGTTTGCCTCCTTCGGCACCGCGATGCCCTTGTAATCGCCTGCCTCCCCTGTGTATACGCCATTCGGGGCGACAGGGGAAAATATCGGCATCTTGTTCTTCAGCCCAAGCGCGTAGTCGTCAAGCCCGTGGCCTGGCGCTATGTGGACGAGGCCGGTGCCGTCCCCGAGCGACACCAGCTCCTCGGAAAATATCACGCGGTGGGCGCGCCTGAGCTCCTTCTGCATCGGCACCTTGCCCTCAAGTGGGCTCACGTATGCAGTACCATCCAGTTCGCTGCCATAGAACTCAGCCTTGACCATGACGTTCTCGTTTATCTCATTGGCCACCGCCTCCAGCCTCTGCTTCGCGATTATCAGGTCGCGGCCCCCTGCATTGGCAAGCACGTAGAGCGCCTTTGGGTTTGCGGCGACAGCCACGTTGGCCGGGAGCGTCCATGGCGTCGTTGTCCATATGAGCAGGTATGTGTTGTCGGTGAAATCTACCTTGGCGCTCGACGCCTCCCTGTCAACCTTGAATGCGACGAATATTGATGGGTCTTCAGAGTCCCCGTACGCCACCTCCATGCTGCCCTGTGCCAGGGCGGTTTCGCAGTGCGTGCAGAAGGCCGTCGTCTTTTTGCCCCTGTAGAGGAAGCCGTTCTCGTTTATCCTCTTGAGTATGCCCCACGCGGTCTCTATGAACTCGTTCCTGTAGGCGAGGTAGGGGTTCTCGAAGTTCAGCGACATGCCAAAGCGCATGTAGTCCTTGTCCATCCTGCCCATGAACGAGTCCACATACTCCCTGCATCTCCTGACAAACTCCTCTATCCCTATCTTCGCCTCAATGTCCTTCTTCGACCCTATGCCCAGGAGCTTCTCCACCTTGTTCTCTATCGGCAGGCCATGGACGTCGTAGCCTGCCCTGTCCCGTACGTCAAAGCCCCTGTACCTCCTGTAGCGCAGGAAAATGTCCTTGACTGTCTTGACCCACATCTGTCCGGGGTGCAGGTCCCCAGTCACGTAGGGCGGCCCGTCAAGGAAGTAGAACTTCCTCTTGCCGCGGTTCTTCTCGCGGACCTTCTCGTTTATCTTGTTGTCCTTCCAGTACGCGAGTATCCTTTCCTCCCTCTCCACAAGCGTTACCATGCTACCACCATCGCTGCAAGAATGCGACGCCCCCTCCGTTGAAGTATTAAGTATTTTCATGCATATTAATTAATAGATTTCGTGTAGGCGATGTTCGGTCTTCCAGCCAGTCAGAATAGCTCGGGATACAGCGGCAGCGACAGCTACAGGCACATAGAGAAACTGATAAAGGGCAGCGGCAGCTCGCTAAAGGTGGTGACCCCCTTCATAAGCGAATACTACTCCAGGATGCTCTTCGAGGCGTCCAAGAGAAAGAGCGTGTACGTCATAGTCTCAAGGCGCAAGGGCGCCACGACCGGCAGGTCCCAGCGTGCGGCGATAGATTTCCTGGAATCAAAGGCCAAGAAGGTCAGGCTCAAGCCCGTGCTGGCCCTGGCCGCACTGACGGCAGTCGTGTTTTCGATGAGGTATTATTCGGCGGCATTGCTGCTGTTCGCGCTCACGGCGCTCGCCGCATACCTTTCCTTCTTCTCCAGGCTGGGCATGCCCAGGCTGCATCTGAAGGTGTCGGACGGGCCGTTCATACACGAGAAGCTATACATAACCGAGGACACCGCAATAGTCGGCAGCGCCAACCTGACGTACAGCGGCATGCACCGTAACATAGAGCACATAGAGATCATCAAGGACAGGTCCAGGATCAGGGAGCTGTCATCGCACTTCGACCGGCTGTGGGTGTCCTGAAGCGCCCCTGCTCGCAGCAACGCCGTCTATATTCTAAGAAATTATTGGAAATTTCCACAAAACCTTTAAATAGTGGCCATGAGAATGGGTTATGAAAGGGGATGGGGATGACGGACAAGATGAAGGTTCCCGGCATAGTGGTTGGCGGAGACAAAGCCAAACTAATGGGCAGGGCAGCTGAGGCACTGAGGGGCAGCAACCTTACTGCAATCTTCGAGGCAGCTGGAATGACCGACATCAACGGCACTGCAAATTCGGCGCTCAAGGCCGTGCTTGCAGAGAGGGCTGCGGAGTATGCAATAAGGGCCATGAGGGTTGCGAGGAAAAAGAAGCTCGCACTGGGTGCGGCTGCGATAATAATAGCCGCGCAGACCAAGTGAATCCGCGGCGCAGAATGCACCGGAGTGCAGCATGCGCAGGCCAGGGCAATACGCCGAGCCGCAGCAGGCGGCTCGCGCGCCCGCATACCGTCAAACACCAATGCTATACATTATATATGTTAGCGTGTCATTTATCCAATATTGTGCGATTGTAGTCTAGCCTGGTAGGACTTTGCCCCTCCAAGGCAAAAACCCGGGTTCAAATCCCGGCGATCGCATAAACATACATTGCACGCATTAATCCTCAGTTTGCCTTTCTGCCGCGTGTGTGTGCGCTGCGGTCTCCCATCGCCAATACCTCCCTGAATCCGCTTACCAGGCTGCCAATCCCTATAGCCCCCACAACCAGCAGCACCAGCACGGTCGCTACTCCTATGGAATCCAGGTTGGGTATCGGGTTGCCTGTGCTTATGGCAAGTCCCTCTATGGATGGGAACACCACCACGAGCGCGCCTATCACGAAGAACGCAATCCCGCCGTACAGGAGGGTCCTGCCCGCGGTTTTCTGGCCCACGTACTTCACCTGCCTTTCGCTCAGCCTCTTCAGCCTGGCGAAGTTCGCGAACACTGCGCCGAACGTGATCTGCATGACCATCGTGCCGAGCCCGAACATAATCCCGGGCAGCGGCGCATAAATCAGGGAGGGCACCTGCGGCGCTAGCATGAACGTTATTATGGTTGCATACGCGCCGAACCCGAATCCCGCAATCAGCCCGTGGATTACGGCGACTTTCGGGTCCACATCGTGCATCGGGGTCCTGCCCAGGCCCTTCGAATGGTGCTCGCTGCCCAGCATCACGTCGAAGGGTATGTGCAGATATGCCTTCTTGTTCAGGACGTACATCCCTACCACTGCCATCGCGATCCCGACAAGCATATAGATCGGTCCGTCAAGATTGTACTGCTTGTATATTGCCGCGAGCCCGAGGAACCCAAGGGTCGTCAGCAGCGCGCGCTGCACGGTGAATCCCGCCGAGAAGGCGAAGCCTGCCTTCATTCCCTTCCTTGTGCTGTAGCTGCCCACCGCATAGCTGAAAGTTATCGGCCATGTGTGCTCGTCCGGCGTGACTCCGTGGAGCACGCCCAGGACGAACGCTATTGTCAGTATTTCGGTGAGGGTAAGCCCCTGCGGGGGGTTCAGCAGGTATGACAGGCTGAACTCCGTATGCGACAAAACATAGTACAGCAGCAGCCCAGCCGCTGCTATTGCTACTATTGCCGCCAATACCGCAAATGCACTTCTGCCCCAAATTGCCAAATAAACCAACCTGCCGTACGGCGCTATGCTGCGATCCGCATGCGAGCGGGCGCCCCGTGACGCATTCAGTGTATCAATCTCCGCTCAATAATAAAAGCATTCCCAGAAAACGCGCCGTGGCATTGCATTCAGTCCTTGGACCTCTCTATTACAAGTATGCCTATGAACGTCAGTGCCAGGCCTGCCAGGAGCCACTGGTATGCCAGGTGCAGGAAGAACGCGGTGAAGACCCCTGCACCAACTATCTCAAGATTGGTGAGGATATTGGCTATGTTTAGGTATTTGGTCTTCGCGCCGCGCAGCGCGGCGAACGCGAATTCCTCTGTCAGGTACCCGACTATAACGGCAACCGCTATGAGCAGGCATATCAGCACCTCCTCCGGGGTTATCATGGCAAGGCCGGAATAGCCGCCCGTTGCAATTCCGAACAATATGGCGGTGGCCAGTATTGGGACATACACCTGAGGCAGCGTCCTAACCGGGTCTATCCCCTCGTACGCATAGTAGATAGCGAAATAGTACCCAAGCGCATAGGACAACGACATGGCCGCTGAATATATTATTATACCCGCTGCAAGCGCCAGGTCCGTACCATACAGGACCACGGCCTGGGCGACAAGGCCTGCAAACGTTATCATGGTCCCCACGACATAAAGCGCACCTATCCTGCGCTTTGTGATCCTGCCCAGAAGCAGCGCGAGTATCACCACGCTGCTGAACATCATCGATGCCACGAACGGGTAGTCCTTGCCGCCCACCAGCGCGTAAAATATGATGTTGCCCACCCCGAAGCAAAGCCCGGCGTATACGGGGTAGCGCGTTATGCCCCTGGCCCCATGTAGCCTAGGCGGCCTCGTCGCCTTCGTCTTGTAAAAGCGGAGGAATGCCAGATTTAGCGCTATGACAAAAAGCTCCACGATGGTGAGGTAAGCTATGTAGTTGGATTTGCCCATCCCGTCCACTACGTCTATTAGCACGGTCCAGAACGACCACGCCACCGAAGAGGCCAGCGCCAGCCCCAATCCCTTCCTCACACTGTCCATTGGCACCACTAAGATATGCAATCGGCGTATTTATCGTTTGCGGCGCAGCGCAATGCGCCGCGGTCTGATTGACGGATGCGTGCAAAAGGGTTTTAAGATGCCGCTCAGACAAACCTGCGTTGGTTCTCAATGCCTGCATACCTCACATGGCTCGCAGTCTACGTATGGCTACCCCTTGCCGTATTGTGGGCAACGCACGGCAGCCTCGTAATCCGCCACAAAAAGACGCTGGCGATATCCGCCCTGCTGTCAATGGCTATCGGCGTTCCCTGGGACTTTTTTGCACTTGCGACAAACACATGGTCATTCCCGGTGCACAGCGTGGTGGGCATATACATCTTCACCCTGCCAATAGAGGAATACTGTTTCATGATATTCCTCGGCATGCTGGTTACGACCATGGTCCTGATAATAAGGGCGCGCTTCGGAAGGTTCCTGATGCCCAAGAAGGTGAGAAGGTGAGCCTCCAGCAGCTGACATACCTGATGTCGATATTCCTTTTTGCCGGAGGCGCGCTGCTCATCGAGCTCGCCCTTGTGCGCAGGGACCTGCGGCCCTACGCGAGGTTTCTGGGGGCCATGGCATTGCTGGGGATAATGCTGACTGCGATACTTGAGCCGCCCGCACTGGGCTCGCGCGCATGGGTGTATGGCCAGCAGAACATGCTGGACGTCCATGTGCTGGGCGCAGAGATTGAAACGTTCCTCTATTCCGCGCTACTGCTGCTTTTTGCCGGCATAGCAACAATAGTGCTCGCCGACCACGAAGAGAAAGGCGATCTTACCGTTACGGCAATGCGCAAGTATGCGGGCCGCATATTGCCAATACGGCCTCATGTTCGCAGAAAAATCACTGTTCTGCCTGGGGCTGCGCCGCATCGCGGCCCTCGGTGCGCTGATATTGCTTGAGCTTCTCAAAGTTTTTCAGCGCCTCCTTTGCCTGCTGCTCGCCAGGGTTCCCTACAAGTGCCGCCTTCGCAACGTCCCAGAACGTGCTTGCTGGCACCACCTTCAGGTTGTGCTTGGAAAACGATTCAATGTCCTCGGCGCTTAACCCGTCGTAGTTCGCTTTGGGTATGACAATGGTGTCCACCCCCTCAGTTTCAATGGCCGCCACCATCTTTCCCATCCCCTTGTGGTCCAGCCCCCCCACCTTCAGGATTTCGCCGTTTATCGTTATGCCACCAGTTACCACTACGTTCGGCAGCACCTCAGTGTTCGTCGCCCTGCTGTAAAGTGCGAGCGCCATCGCCGCCCCCGCGCTAGGCCCGGCTATCATCTCCCTGTCAACCCCCTTCATCGCAGTGACGAAGTCGAGCGTGAACTCATGGTGCCTCATGGCCCAGCCTGACTGCTCATTGATGAACACCCTCGCGCCCTCTGCGCTTTCCTTGATGGATTTGGCTATCTCGCTGCCGACAACGTTCGCCGCGCCCCTTCCGGCGCCCGGGTCGCCCTTGCACTCTATTATGCTAACCATCCCCTCGGTCCCTGCACCGCCGCCGTTGTCGCTCAGTACGGAGAGCCCGTATACCTTCCCTACTTCGGGCTTTGGGGCATTGCCCCTGAGCGCCGCCGTCACGCCCCTTATCTCGTCAAACATCTCGTCCTTCATCATGTCAAGTGCGGTCCTGAAATGCGCCATCGTTATATGGTACTTGTTTGGGTCCACATGCCGTAGCGCTTCATATACCTCGGGAGTTAGGTCTTTCTCCGTCGCACGATCCTTGAGCGGTATTCCGAGGTTGTCGCATGCGCGCTTGAAATCCCCACCGTACTTTTTCATGGCATTTTCTAGCCCCTGCTGGTTGTTACCACCTAAGTTTGTTATCCTGCGGATGGCATTCAGCTCCTTCAGCCTCAGCTGCGCGGCATCGCTTACAACCCTCTTTATTCTAGCCGGCGAGAAAGTCCTCTTGTTGAAAAGCGCAAGCACGCTCTCGTTGGTTGCGGAAGGATCGAGAATGCCCATGCACTTTCTCATGTGAACGTTTATTACCTCAAGCGCCTCCGCGTCACTTTTAGGCAGGTCTACATGCAGTAGCCTGTCGAACCTCCCCGGCCTCTTGAATGCCGGATCCACCGAATCCAGTATGTTCGTTGTCCCAATCACCACAACGCCGTCCTTCGGGTTCAGTCCGTCCATCTCGGAAAGCAGCGTGGTTATTACCGTGTGCCTGCCATCCGAGCCGCCAAGTGACGCCCTGTCCGCAGTGATGGCGTCTATCTCGTCAAATATGATCATGGACGGCGCATTCTTTCTAGCGTCAGCAAAAAGATCCCTTATCAACTTGTCGCTCTGGCCATAATACGGCTTCATTATCTCCGAGCCGCTTACCTCATACACAGTGGCATTTACCTCCCCAGCAACCGCCTTGGCAACATATGTCTTTCCCGTGCCGGGGGGCCCGTACAGCATTATGCCTCGTATAGGCGATGCCCCTGCCTGCTTGGTGTTTTCCGGGTCCAAGGCAAGCTCCACGTCAGTGAGCATGTCCTCCTTCATGGGCGACTGCCCGCCGACGTCGTCAAGCGTGAGCGTGGGCTTTATTTTCGATATCATCCGGCTGATATCCTTGCTCTTCCTGCTCTCATCGTACTCCCTGAGCCCCTTGAGCTTCCTGAAGTCGTCCAGTGTCACCTTCGGCACCTCCTGCTCCCTTTTGGCCGCCTCCCCCTTTGCGAGCTTGCGGAACTCCGAAGCGCGGATGGGCTTCCTGTTCCCCCTATCGACCTTGTTCACCGCAGTGGTCACGTCGGCCGGTGTAAGGTGCGAGTGGCCCTCGCCCTTTATGCTCATTTCCACGGCATCAAGCACCCCCGCCGCCGGCAGGTAGCTCATGGAGTGGCGCTCAAGGGCCCTCCTCGTTATCTCCACCAGATCATTGCGCGTCAGCTCCAGGTTCAGGTCGAACGTGCCCCCTGCCGCCCTCCTCTTTATAGGGTCGGGCAGTATCTCGAAGTCGTCAGTTGCGAGTATGAGCACGCACGGTTTCTTGAAATCCGCCATCTGGTTTATCTTCTGTATAATCATGTCGCGGGTCCTCGCCGGGGCATCGGTATTGCCCTCGTTAAGATCGGGGTTGGCGCCTTTGTTCAATACCGCCTGAGCCTCGTCTATGAACAGCACCGTGGGCCTCTTGAACGAATCATCGAATATTACCTCGGTCTGTTTCTCTGACTCACCATACATCTTGTTGCTGAACTTTGAAACCTCCGGGGTCTTGGAATAGACCGCCACACCGCTCTCTTTTCCCATCTGCCACGCCTCGTACATGGCCGCGTTAACCAGCGCGGTCTTACCCATGCCGCTCGATCCCTTGATTATGAAGATCTGTGGGGGAACAGCCGCCCCTCTCGCCTGTATGAAGCCCGTATCCTTGATAATGTGGTACTGTACCGCGTCCCTGATCTCCTCCATGATCCTGTCGTAGCCCACAAGCGCCGCCGCCCTCTCCGCATACGGCGTAACCATCTGGCCCGCCTCGGATACCTGGGCCCTAAGCGTCTCGGCCGGCGTCTTTTTATTGTATCCTGGCGGCCCCTGCATGCCAAACAGCCCAGTGTAAACCTCCTCTTCCCCCGCGCCCACCCCCTGCGCGGCCTCCGCCGCCTTCTGGCTCTTCAGGTCATTCCTATATTTCTTGCTGAAAAGGTAGCGCACTGCGGTGTCTGGCCTGGACATTGCATCCTTCCTGGCCCTTTTTGCTGCGCTATCCTCAGGCTTGGCATGTCCGCCCTCCTTTTCAACCATATGCCTCCTCACTCCCCGTGCGCCTCCGCGCAACAATAAGGTTACACTCTATCCGACACTAATATATAAAGTTTTCGACCTCCCCGTCAATCCGCATGCGCCCCCATCCATGCCCGCCAGGGGCAGAGTGTTACAAATCTTATAAAGCTTTTACCATACACAAATAAGCTTAGGCGGGGTAGCTCAGCCTGGTAGAGCGCTAGACTCATATGCCGAGCATTATGAGTAATGAGCTTTATGCTATGACTAGGAAATCTAGAGGTCGTGGGTTCAAATCCCACCTCCGCCAGCCATTGTCTCCTATGTGTGGCTTATTGCCTAGTCTTGGCTTGCCTTGCCGCCTTCAGCGCCGAGGCCCACCACGCCAACTGCGTGAAGAAACCTGCAACCCTGTCGCCCATCGGCCCATCCCTCAGGGACTTGAATACGGACAGGTCAGCGCCGCCATTACCTGCGGCTGCCATGTATACATCGCCAGGTATGTGTATGGCATTGCGTATTGGCGCCATCTGCAGCTCAATCGCTACGCCGCGGAGTTGTTCTATGGCCCTGGCCCCGAGCACGCTTCCGTAGCCTACAAAGCCGACCGGCTTGTTATTCCACTCCAGGTATACCACATCTAGCGCATTCTTGAGCACTGCAGGGTAGCCGTGGTTGTACTCCGGGGTTACTATTATGAACGCATCGGCTTCCCTAATCTTATCGGCCCATTTCTGCACCGTGGGATTGGGGTACTTCCCCGTGGTGTTGCGGGAAGGGGAGACGGAATCGTCAAAGAATGGCATAGGGTAATCCCTGAGGTCTAGAAGTTCCGCTTCGAATGACCCCTCGGCCTTCGCCTGCTCCAGCAGCCATCTTGCCGGTTTCTCGCCGAACCTGCCACTGCGCGTACTGCCCAGTATTATCTTT
>JAKAPJ010000007.1 GCA_021807115.1 Microcaldota archaeon | reverse complement strand
GCCGGGAAAGTATATCCTGAAGTGCGTGCCGAACTTGAAGCCAGTCTTGACAACGTAGCCCTTGTCGCGCCAGTCTGCATAGACCTCGTAGAGCTTTGGGAAGTCCTTGCGCCGGCGCGAGGCGGCGGCGAACACGTCGGCGCGGCTGGCGTTCCCCATCGTGAGCGCGCCGTGGTCCATGAGGAAGACCGTCTCGTACGCATCAAGCTTGTTCAGCACGCCGCGCTCGCCCAGCTTGTAAGTAGCAAACTGCCCGAACCAGTGCTCGGTGTATATGTCCCTGCCTGCCTGCTGGTCGTCGACCACCGCCATCAGGCTCTCCGGGAAGAACATGCCCTCTATCCTGTAGCCCTTGAGCTTGAGGTGGCCGGCGGGATATTTTTTAATGGGGGTCTTGCCCGCGTCGCTGTGAGAGAAGGAAGGGTCCTTTATTATCAGCCCGCGGTCGCGCCAGTCCTTGTAGGCAAGGTAGCGCGCCAGTGTCCTACCCCTTGCGCCCATGCGGGAGGCCACGTCGTTGAAGCGCATGATGCGGCCGTCGGCCCTGCACTCGGCGTTGCGCACGTCAATCAGGTACAGAGCCTCCTCTGGGGACAGCGCAAGCGCACCTCCGCTCTCGGCGCCAAAATGCCCCCGCTTGAGTGTGTCCTTCGTGGACTGATCCACTGCGACGATGCTTTTGGCGCCACTAAATTCCAATAGTAGCATAGCCAGCACAGATGATTTGCCGGATGAGTTTAAAGAGGTTGCGCACCGAGGCAGGCACGCGGTTGACATGGTTAAATAGCTTGGTGCACATTGTATATGCGTGGCTGCATGGCCGAGGGCATGAGGAAGGCTGCACTTTTTGACTTCGACGGGACGCTGAGTTCCGGCTACATATCCATGGAATTCATGGACTACCTGCATGGCAGGGGGGTCTACAACGACGCTGCCTACAGGGAGCAGAGACGCATATACGGACTGCAGCGGTCCGGGGCAATGACGTACGACGAGTGGGTTGAGAGGTGGGGCGAGCTGTGGGCAGAGGGCCTCAAGGGGAAGGGGGTCGCAGAGGTTGCGGACTGCGCGAAGGAGTTCTTCAAATCATTCGGGCACAATATATACAGGGAGTCGAGGGAGCTGGTGTCGCTTATGGCGGCGGCGGGGTTCATGTCGGTGGTGGTTTCTGCAGGGGCATACGAGGTGGTGTCGCTTGCGGCCGCGGACCTTGGCATATCGCAGGTATATGCAACAAGGCTTGAGGCAAGGGATGGTGTTTATACCGGGAGTATAGAGACCCCGATGCACCTTCCGGACGGCAAGGAAAGGATGCTCTCAAAGCTGGCGGGCATGTTCGACTACGGGGGCTCGTACGCCTTCGGGGACTCGGTGGCGGACGCCAGTATGCTGGCGATGGTGGGCAACCCGATTGCGCTCAACCCTGGCGCGGCGCTCAGAGAAATGGCTGAGCGGAGGGGATGGAAGGTCCTGTACAAGAATGGTGTGGTCAGTGGTATAGACGCGGCGCTGCGGGGGCGCAGCCGCGGCAGGTCATAGCATTACTTCTATTTTCTTGCGGTAGTGCTTGGAGAAGAGCCGCTCTATTGACCTTGCCCTGTCCGATGCCTCTGCTGACAGCTGCACGCGTATGCGCTCTATCTCTGACGTTCGCTGCTGTAGGCGCGACCTGCTCTCCCCTGCTGACGAAAGGATGTTGATTTCCGCGGTCATCGCCCGCGCCGCTGCTTCGAGCTGGTCCTTCTCCTGCGCCAGCGCCCTGGCCTGAACTATCTGCTTCTCGACTTCGCCCCCCATTATCCGGTACACGGACTGCATCACCCTGTCCTTTCCGCTCACCTCCAGCTCCCCGCTGCTGAGCTTGCCCCCCATGGCATCCACGCTGCGCAGGAAGTCCTGGTACCCCACATGCCCGTCTACTAATTGGGCCGCCGGATCCTCCGCTATGGGGCTTATCTTGAGCATGCTCCCCGACGAGTAGTCGAACTTCTTCGCTGCGCGCTCGATTGGCTGCACTGCGATAGCTATTTCCGCCCTCGTGGCTGCGAGGCGTTCGGATGCGGACCTCGCCTGGGCCGAAGCCGCGGACAGCTGCGCCTTGAGCGCCGCAAGGTCGGCGGCAGGGAAGGCGGTGCTGGCCTCCACGGATGCCCTTATAGTGGCGAGCTCGCCGGCCAGCCTGCCCGACTCGTCCCTTATGCGATGCAGCTCCGATATCTCAAGCAGCACAGCCTCGTACTCGCGAAACTCGCCTGTGCGGCTCTCTATCTCCCTCTTCAGGTCATCGCGTAGCTGCTCCAGAGACTCGTAGTGCCTCTTGAACCCTTTCAGCTCGTTGCCGTACGCGGAGAGTATGTGCTTGAACTTTAGGTTGGTCTGCAGTATCTTTGTCATTGTGGAGTCCAGCTCCTCCAGCTCCGCCCTGTACCTGCCGTATACGGTGTACGATTCGCCTTCCCTCTCCCGCGAGGCTATGGCGTTCTTGAGCGCGAGGGCGTAGGAGTTCTTGAGGCCCTTGAGGTAGTTCACCCTGCCGCCGAAGGCAAACTCTATATTAGGCTCAGCGTCAAGCGCCTCCAGCTCGTCGCATGCCGCTATGAACATCTTCATCGAGGCGTCGACCCTTGAAAGGATTGCTGCGCCCTTGCGGTCCAGGACGTCTAGCTTGAGGTTGAATGCCTTGTTCAGGTGCACGAGCAGATCGTCTACCCCGACCTTCTCGGCAGGACCCCCTCCAAATAGACCCATCTAGCCACCTCATGCCGGCCCGGACACGGATGGTGCGGACCGGTGTATAACTAAGTAAATTGATGCAAAACATTATTATTGGTTGCAGGAATTTTCGGCACGCGGCATGGCTGCGCCGCATATGGATGACGGAAGAAAAAAGAGAGATAAAAATGAAAACGCCCGCCGCGAGCGCGGCGGGCAGGCTTCGGCTTGGAGTGCTACTCAGCCCTTCCTCAGCATCCTGCTTGGCGCAGGCGCGGAAGACATGGAGTCCTCGCTGCCCTCGCCCTGCTGCTGCGCCGCAAGCATGGCGAACAGCATCAGCTGCTGTGCAGTCTGCCTTACTTCGCCGTCAATCGAGACCGCATATATTGTCTTCTTCTCCTTTTCGCTGAATCCGGTTGCGCCATTCAGGATTGCATCAATGTTCCCGCTCTGGAGAACCTCCTGCGGTAGCGTCTTAACGTACGCCTCGAACCTCTTGCCGAGCTCCTCTACGGACTTTTCTAGCGCATCGAGCTTTTCCTTTGGCACGCTCGAGAACAGCTTGTCGCTCGCCTCTATGTGCTTCTGGAGTACAGCCATGACCGCGCCCATGGCCTCTGCGGCCTGCTTCTCATCGACATTAGTAGGATACTTCTTCTCGATGGCTGAGAGTTCGCTGTCAGTCTGCTTTGATATTTCGTACAGCGAATCCATCACATCCTTTGTCTTGCTTGGTGCGCTCTTTCCTTTGGGCATTCAATCACTTTGTAATGGTCTGTTGCGGGTAATATTTAAATGTTGCTTTGAGGCGTAGCAAGCGCTCTGAACTGGCGGCTATCGGTCGGACTGCGTGGCAAATGTATGCCGCAGATATTGGGAGGGATGCGGCCCCCGAAACTGCACGTATAAATATCTGGGCGGGATAGATATCACGGTGTCGTCATGCAAGCATCGAAGGCAGCCGGAACTACCTCGCTGAAGGCGGAGATGACCGCAGGTGAAAAGCTGGATTATATAAAATCGGTAGTCCCGGAGCTGGGAGGGTTCGATGGCCAGGTAAGACTTTCCGCAAAACACCCGATGCACGTAGCATGGTACTCCCTGCAGGACCATTCAATAAGTATAAACGAGCACGCAATAGACACGCTTTATGCATTATGCATTGCGGACCCGGTTCATGCGGTAGGCGGACTGAGGGTGATTGCTTCGCATGAGCTGAGCCACGCCGAATCATTCGTCAACCCAAAATTTATGGCTGCAATGGCTGCAGTTGCGGCAAAGTCATTTGGCAACACAGAACTGGCCGAGTTGCTGGCCCTGCGCACAGGCAAGGTAAAGAGCTTCTATGAGCTGTTCCACTCCATACCGGGGGAGGTGCAGCGCAGGGAGCTGGTCCTGTCGTTCCAGACGGTTACGGAGACTTTGGAGAAAATGGATATGAGGGTCGAAGAGGCAGCGGCGGAAATCAGTGCAGTGGCGAAAACCGGATTCGAGCCGTTCATAGACTCGATTGCACTGCTGTCCGTCGTGCTGCCCAAACTTGCCTCTGCCGCCATGCGTGACGACCGCGCGGAGTGGGAGAGCAGCTTGGTGCCTGGCCGCTTCCTCCGCGACGTTGCGTTTGGGAGGTGGAATGACAGTGGATTCGTCCAACTGGCGTCGTTTCTTTATCCGGAAATCGCGGAAGGGGTGAAGAGCATCGCAACTTTCGATGAAAACGAGGTGGTCTGGAGGGTGGGCGGCAGGATTGATGCCATGGCGGCCGCGCTGGCCGGGGCGAAAGGAGGAGTAGCAATTAGAAAAGACGCATGACGCTGCCGGATTGGATGGCGGTTTGGGGCCGCGGTCAGTACATGCTATCGACCACCTCCCTCTCGACTTCCGAGAGCTTGGCGGGAAATATGATGGCGGTGGGGCCGTAGCTGAGCTTCAGCTTCCTTGCATCCCTTACCGACAGGTACAGCTTCTGCGCGTCAGCCCATGTGAGCCGGTGCATCACGAATATCATGTTCTGGTCTTCCATGACCCCACCCACGTACTCAGCCTCCGCTGCGTCGAGCACCTTCATCGCCTCAGGCATCTCCAGGGAGGAGTTCTTCTTGGGGTCGTAGTCGAAGAACGCTATAGTATGGAGGTTGCCATCGATGTTGTTCTGAATCGTCTCGTAGAAGGACAGCGGCCGGTAGTTGTCTGACCACTTGGGTATGGTGCATATGGGGCCGAAGCGGTAGAAGTCAAGCCCGCTCTCCCCCATTATGGTGGGGAGTATCGACTCCGCATGGCACACCTTGACAGTAACGCCCGCCTTCTTCGCCGCTATGAATATTATCTTGTGCGTGGTGGCGACGAGAGGATCGCCAGACACCAGGACCGCTACATCCCGCTCCTTGGCTTTTTCCAGTATAGTCGTGACGTCCTCCTCCATGGACTTGCGGCCCAGGGACATTATCCCCTTGCCGACCTCCTTCGTGAGCCATGCCAGGTAGTCGTCGGATATGTAGCTGGTGTAGTCGTCGAAGTAGACCTCGCACCTCTTGCAGATCTCCAGAGACCCAACCGGTATGCTGCCCCTGGACAGGCCAACCCCTATCAGGTAGAGCATCAGACTCGCCCTCTCGCTACTGCTTGTCAGGCTAGTCTTTTATTCCTGTCGGAGTTATCTTTATCACGCACTCCCCTTCAGGCTGGCTGGGGGAGTCGACAAGCCTCACTATCCTCTTCTCCTCCTTGCTCTTGCGCAGATACAGCCTGGTTGTCGCGGCATGGGCGAGCACGTTGCCGCCTATCGGCGTTGTAGGGTCGCCGAACATTATGCCGGGGTTGTCCATGACCTGGTTCGTTATGTATACGGCGAGGTTGTGCTTGTCCGCGAGCATCTGCAGGCGGTGGACGTGGCTGTTGAGCTTCTGCTGCCTCTCGCCCAGCGCACCGCGGCCCATGAACTCCGCCCTGAACAGCGATGTCATGGAGTCCACGACTACCAGCTTCACATTCTTCTCATCTATAAGCTTGTCCGCCCTCTCTGCGGTGAGTATCTGCTGCTCCGTTGAGATGGCCCTGACTACTATTATGTTCTCGAGCACCTTGGTAGGGTCAAGCCCGCTGTCCTTGGCTATCGCCTCTATCCGCTCTGGACGAAACGTGCCCTCCGTGTCTATGAACAGGACCGCGCCGCCGAGCCCCCCCTTGTCCCTGGGTTGCTGCACGTTGACCGAAAGCTGGAAGCCTATCTGCGACTTGCCGCTGGCGAACTTGCCGTACGCCTCGGTGATCGCATTGGTCTCCACGCCGCCGCCGATTAGGTCGTCGAGGTCCTTGGAGCCGGTGCTTATCTTCCCGATCTCCTTGCGCTTCTCCAGTATAGCCTCCCCGGTCTCGAACTCTATTGTGGTGGACTCCTGGGCGGCCTGAACGGCCTTCTTGGCGGCGTCCACGCTGATGCCGGTCTGCTCCGACAGGTCGTGAGGCGACATTACGGCTATCTTCTCAAGCGTGTCCACCCCTGCGGCCCGGAGCTTCTCCGCGGTGGTCTCCCCTATGCCCGGGAGGTCCTCAAGCTCGCGTATAGCCTTTTCCTTTGCCATAAGAACACCAGCACTACTTTATGAAGGAATAGTTATTTAAATCTTGAAATAAATACTGACGGGAAAATCGGCGCAGTACACGGGATGGATGGCGGGTGCTCACGGCGTCAAAGGGCATAAAAAAGGAATAGTGCCAGCGCGGTAAACGCGCTGGCAAGGCGACCAGTTCTTCACGACCTTCCTACAGTAGAGAACCCGTAATAACGTTTATCCCTTATACCTTTAAAAGACTTTGCGAAAACGGCGAATACGGGAATTTTATCAGAAAGATGGAATGCAATTTGCATGTATTTAAAGCCTAATCTTACATATTCATGTGGTATGGAATGGATGTCTTGACGTTGGACGGCAAGGGCATACTGCTGGCGTTTGTTATCGCAGCGGTGATGCTGGGCTTCGGCGCGGCCACGAGCACGTCGTCGGCAGGGGGAGGGTGGGCGCTTGGTGTATTCTACATTGTATCCATGATATACTTCCTGGTCCTCTCCGCAATAGCCACGCGGGCAGGCGAGAAATACAAGCGCAAGATCAAGCAGTACCAGACGGCCAGAGGCGTCAGGAACGTGCTTGCCAACGGCCTCGGGCCGCTGATATTCGTGATGCTGGTGTTCTACGCCAGCGCGCATGGCGAGGTCGTGCCCGCCATGGTGGGCTTCATTTCGAGCGTGGCGGCCGTTACCTCGGACAAGTTCAGCAGCGAGATAGGCATTCTAGACGGCACGCCGACGTCAATTGTCACCCTCAAAAGGATAAGGAAGGGGGAATCGGGTGGCGTCACGGCGATGGGGCTGTTCGCCGGACTGCTAAGCTCAATGCTGATAGCCATAGTGCTGGGCGTAGGCTACGTGCTGTGGTTCTACCCGACAGTGGCGGCGGGGGCGGTAGGGGGCAATGCGCTCTGCATAGGCACCTGCCACATGGCCATTGGGAACAACGAGCTGCTGGCCATAATAATCATCGGCACGCTTGCGGGCTTCATCGGCACGCTGGTGGACTCTTTCCTCGGGCATTTCGAGGAGAAGGGAGTCGGCAACAAGTACACATCGAACTTCCTATGCAGCATGATGGGGGGCCTTGCCGGGATCGTGCTCTACGCGCTCATAGTAGGGATATGAGGCCGGTGCGCATACCGCATGCGGTTCTGTCGCACTTTCCTTACCCGCGAGGTGATTGAATGAGCCGTCGCATTCATCACCTATGGCAATTCCCCATAAAGATAGCAGTTGGCCTTATGGGGGCTTTTATCTGTACGGCAATGCTTATCTCGAAAAATAGCGGATTAATCTTGGATGCGGGAGCGATAGGGCTGCTAACCTCAATCGCCTTTTTATTATATGTTATTTCGAAGAAAATAATTGATAGGCGATACCTACGATAAGGGCAATAGCAACTAAATATATCCAGATGCCCACTAATTTACTCAGTATCCATGCAAAAAAGAACAGAATTATAGCTACCACTACGATAATGACACCTTTCCATACATCCTCGTTATCTGACACGAACTCATTGTGGCTCTATTCTGACTCTAACTTTTTTTCCTACATAATTAGCAAGCACTGGTGCGCGTATGTTTATTGCACCATAGGTATAGGTCTTGGACCCCTCTGCGAGTTTCTTCCTATCCGTAGTCTTATGCACTTTAACTTCAAAGATTGCTATTGCTTTCATAATCTCTATATTCTATACAGAAACATATATAAAGGTATCGTCAGGCAATCTTCTATACAGAAGGATATAAATATCTTAACGCCTATATTCTGTATAGAAACAAGTGGTAACATGGGAAACCAGACAGACCTTATAGGCGAATCGCAGGCAAGAAAGGAGAGGGCAATAGCTGTGCTTAATACAAGGGTTCCAGAGGTAGTTAATGAAAGCACCTATCTCATACCATCGTCTGACGGCAGCACGAAATACAAGGTCAGGCACCTTGACAGCTACTCGTGTACATGCCCCGACTACACCAACAGGTGCAAGGACAAGGGGCTTTACTGCAAGCACATAAACGCCATAATCCTGTTCAACAAGTTGCAGAACAAGGTGGAGATGGACGACTTCCAAGTGGATGAGATAACAGAGGGGAAGGGCTGTCCATCCTGCAAGTCGGACAGCATAATAAAGAAGGGCCTGCGTAGGAACAAGTCGGGCAACAAGCAGGGTTACAAGTGCCGTGCCTGCGGCCTGTATTTCGTCCTCGACCCTGCGAAGGGCATAAAGGGCAACGCAAGGATACTCTGCCTCGCCCTTGACATGTATTACAAGGGCAACTCGCTCAGGGACATACAGGACACGCTCTATCAGAGCTTCGGCCTGAAGCTGCACCACGAGACCATAAGGCGGTGGAACAACCGCTTCATGGGCAAGATAAGCGCATACACGGGCAGCCTGAAGCCGCAGACCAGCGATGTTATGCACATAGACGAGCAGGTGATACAGGTAGGCAGGGAGAACGAATACTGCTGGAACGCGATGGACAGCAAGACGAGGTTCCTGCTCGCGACGCAGATAACGAAGGTAAGGCGCATACGGGACGCAAGGGCGATAATCCAGAAGGCCAAGGCCAACCTGTCGCAGACACCAGAGATAGTGGCGACGGACAAGGGGCCGTTCTACCGCAAGGCGGTAAAGAGGGAGTTCCCAGGGATGCACCGCTATATGGACAGGAGGGCCAACGACAAGGCATTGTACCACGCAACCGCCAAGATGGACAACCAGATAATAGAGAGGTATCACGGCACATTCAGGGAGAGGGACAAGGTAATGCGCGGCTTCAAGAGCGAGCAGACGGCGCAGAGATACATAGACAACTGGCAGGCGTATTACAACTTCATAAGGCCGCACACTGGGCTTAATGGCATGACGCCAGCGCAGAGCGCGGGGATAGGGATAGGGCTTGACAGGAATAGGTGGATGGGGCTTCTTAAGACAAGTCAAGGTGTAACAAATGAATGTCCTTAAAACCATATCCCGATTTTTAGGCATAAAGCAAAGGATTAAAGACAGAAATGAGCATAGGGAATCTATGGCAAGGTTTAGAAAACGAAGGATAAGTTTTACAACTGGATATGGCAGGAGGATAACCTTTACTGCTTATGTAAGACGAAGGCGAAGGCGGAGATGATGGCGAAAAATAATCAGAAGGCATTAGACAAGTTATTAGAAGATTTGCTCTACATACATGAAGATATAAAACAAGTAATCGCGATAGATACAGAAATAGCGGAGTGTTTGCTTAAAAAGAATAGATACAGTAAGGAAGAGATATTAGATAAAAATTTCCATCTTTATTTAGAATATTCAAAATATGTTCTTGAAGATGTAACAGAACAATTAGACGATTTCAAATTAGCAAATATTAAAACTCACGCAGAAGAGTTAGCGTTAATAAAAGATAAATATGCCCACCTGACTACAGTAAAAAAACCGAGCGGGGAAGAAATAGAAGCCGCAGCCGCAGTATATGATACCGTATTGGAACTTAAAACTAAAATTACAGGAGCACATTTTTCATTGGAAAAAGAAGAAACAATGAAATTCGTTGGCTTAAATTTAGGGGTAGACGCGATAGTTACAGCAATTTATATCGGATTAGTATTTAATTCTAATACAGAGGTGGGAACAAAAATTACGCTAATTGCAGTTCTCGGATATATCTTATTTGTAATTTGGTTTGGTTTAAGAAGGCTTACTAAAACATCAGCACGTATATTCAAATAGGTAACGAATGCGACAGGCGTTTAAAAATGAGAGCAGGTAATGAGTTTGCGTACAGAACCCCGCATGCCAATGCTTAAATATCAGGTAGCAGTGAACATTAGCTTGGTGCTTAAATGGGGGTAAGAGAGTATTTCAGGGAAAGGAAGCAGAGGAAGGCGGATGCCGAGGCTACTGAGCTGGCCTCCCAGAGGAAGAGGGAGGCGCAGGTAAAGGCCTACAATGAATGGATGGCGGGCGTAGCGGCGGCGAGGAAGGATGAGCTCCAGCAGTTCAAGAGCCCGGCGGCGCGCGCGATTGTAGGGAAGCTGCAGGACATGAGGGACACCGGCGAGGTGAAGTTGGAGGTTGGCGTACGGGTGTTCGATTACTATGGATATGATTTCCACGGCAACCGGCATGAACTGACGCTGCTAAGCGGTCCGGCGCAGGCACTGCTCACTGCGGAAGAGCGTGAGCAGATAGTTAGGAACGAGATAGGGCTTGTGCTGGGGAGGAAGGACACTTATCGGGACCTGAATTGGGCAAGCCTGGCCGTACCTAACTTTATAGAGGACTTGCAGAAAACATTCGGCACGAACCTGGAGGTGGTTCTCCCGCCACAGGCTTTAGTTGACGTGAAGGAACAGTACCGGGAGATGCTGCGTAAAGGCGAAATTTATGAGGCTACCGGGATTCAGGCATCCTTGAAGCGGTTGGGGATAGCAGTAGACCTCAGGCAGGGCTAAGGTCCGGCTTGGGAAAATGATGGATTGGTGCGCAGCCGGCCCGGCCAAAGAAAGCCTTAAATAATAACAGGAAAAAAGTAAGTGGTGTGAGTGCATGGCCGAAAAAGATGTACGCTCTGAAAGCAGCATGGAGATCAAAGTGAAGCTGACGCCCTTGGAGCATGCGCAACTTGTGCTGTTTCTGGAGCAGGAAAGAAAGGCGGGAAGAACCTACACTGAAGAGCAGTCTGTCGGCGCATTGCTTGCCTCGCTTGAGAGGCAGCGGAAGCTTTTGAGGGACCTTAGAGAGGAAGTACAGGGTTGGAAACTAAGACTGTAGCCGTTTGATCCTGGCTTACGCGGCCGTAGGACTGCAGCTTAAAGATTATACACCAGAATAATTGTGTTTCCATGGCATTGGCAACAAAAGCAGGCGCAGCGGCGTCCGCGCAGGACATCGAAAAAAGGTTTGGTGTAAGGATCAGCGTTGCGGCCGATGGAACGAGTGTGGGAGTGACCTTCGCTGCCCCGCTGGTCGAGAAGGTTAAGCCTGACAAGGACGGCATACTGAAGACCAGCGAGCGCGACGTCTATGCGGCGCTGTACAAGGAGATAGAGGCGCTGGGTTACACTTACGAGGGCGCGAATGTCGCGATAAGGCCGCTCGCTTTCGGGGACGGCCTTAAGTTCACCACATACGGCGCCAAGTTCCTGAGGAACGACATAGTCGAGGCCAGGGAGAGGACAAGGCAGGAAGCCGAGACAGCAAGGCTGGCCGAGGAGAAGAGGCTGGAGCCGGTCATAAGGGAGCTGAAGGAGAAGTGCGGCGCGGAGGTCTACGTGGCGTCGGGCTCTTCGATTGCGGTCACGAAATGGGGCAACTTAGAGAAGAACGGGCAGGTGATCATATCGAAAAAGGGCGCGGTGGCGAAGGAGGCAGTCGAGGCGCTTTCCGAGCGCACATGGCGCGAGGTGGTGGGGATACTTGAGAGGGAGGGATACGAGCAGGCCGACGACGGCGTGCACCTGCTGCCGCACGGGCTTCTTAGGAAGGGGCAGATAGCCCTTGCCTTCAACACGCGGTTTGTCAAGAAAGGTTCTGACGAAGGGAAAGATGCTGGGGCGCAATAAGCCGGCGGCCATTCAGGCGTATGAGGCGCCTCCGAAGTCGCTCTTGTGCTTTTCATATTCGGCTATGTCGCCTGCCAGCTCCGGGTACTGGTCGCGAATCTGCACTATCGCCATCTTCGCATTCTCGTACCATGCCGGCAGCGTGGGCTTCACTGTGACGAGCGATGCGGTTATGTCCGCCATGCCCACCGGCCTGCGCTTCCCGGTCTTTATGGCCTCTTCCCAAGGCCGTTTTGCAGCATCGAGGCAAGCAGAGGCTATATCGGCGCAGGAATAAAGGGAAGACAGGTGCGCCAGCTTTTCGTACTCTATGTCATCGCTAAGCGGCTTGCCCTTTAGGTAGTACTTGAAAAGGTCTATGCGCATCTGCTGGTCGGGCGGCGGTACGTAGACCATCTGGCCGAACCGGCCGCTCCTGCGCAGGGCGGAATCCACAAGCCATGGGGCATTGGTTGCTCCGACCATTAGCAGATTGTCGTTGTTTGAGGATATACCGTCTATTTCTGAAAGGAACGTATTCACCGCCTGCCTGTAGGTCTGGGATGTGGTGACCCCTGAGCCTTCGCGCGACGCCCCCAGCGCGTCAAGCTCGTCCATGAATATGATTGCGGGGGTGTTGTGCCTTGCGAGTTCGAAGATGTTGTGTATGTTCTTCTCTGTTGTGCCAATCCATATCCCCATTATCTCTGATATCTTGGCCTCCAGCAGGTTTACGCCGGCTTCGCCTGCAGTCGCCTTCACTATGTAGGTCTTGCCGCATCCCGGTGGGCCGTATAGAAGGACGCCGCCCCCGGCCTTTATGCTGTACTCCCTAGACAGGTCGGGATACTTGAACGGGTACACTATAGCCCGCCTTAGCTCCTCCTTGAGCCCTACCATGCCCGCGACGTCGCCGAACTTCTCCTTAGGCTTCTGCGCGAGCGAGAACATTGTAAGCCCGCCCTTTATGTCATCATCGGACAGCGATATGCCTGCCTGCTCCTGCAGCATCGCCCTTGCGGACACGTCCTTAGGGTCTATCTGCAGTATCTTCTGCAGCTCTGCCATTGCCTTGGGCTTGTCGTTCTTCTTAAGCCACACCTTGGCGATTCCGCGCAGCGCATATGTGCTCTTCGGGTTCAGCTCGGATGCCTTGCGGTAGTCTGATAGGGCATCGTCGTACTTCTCCATGTAGAAGTAGGAGTCCGCCCTGTTCTCGTAGTACACGCTTGATGGGTCTATATCTAGGGCCTTGTTGAAGTATTCCAGAGAGGGAAGGTACTCCTTCTTGGACTGCATGCACAGGCCGATGAGGTTGTGCGCGTTGCCGCTGCGCGGATTTATTGATATTACCCTTTTCGCGTACTCTATGCACCGGTCATACTCATAGAGCCGGTAGTAGCACCTGGCAAGGTAGTGGTTTACATCCATGCTGTCCGGCATGATGCCCAGCGCCTTGTCGAACTCATCCAGGGCGGTCTTGTTGTCGTTCTTGTTGAACATCTCGACCCCTTGGTCGAACGCCCTCAGTGCGTCCGCCATCTTGGCAGCATAGGCACTAGAAGGGTTGAGGGCCTGGGCAGTCTTGAAGTCATAGGTTGCCTTTGAAAGCAGGTTGAGCCGGATGTATGCGTCCCCCCTGGCCACCAGCGCGCTTGAGTTCTTCGGGTTAAGCTCCAGCGACTTTGTGTAGAAGTCCACGGCCTCGGCATACATGCCCTGCCTGAATGCACTCTCGCCGATGTTGTAGTACGGCATGGACCAGCCCCCTGCGAGCGATGCGGCCTTGTTGAAGAATGCATTGGCCCCGCCGTAATCTGACTGGTGCTGCAGTATCAGTCCCTGCACATTGTAGGCTTCGGCATAGGACGAGTCAAGCTCTATCGCCTTTTTCGCGTACTCGGTGGCATTCTTGTAATCTGAGTTGAACATGCTGCAGAAGGCTGCGTTCATGTACGCCTTTTTGTTGGATTTGTCAAGATCCACAATCTGCCGATACAGAAGCAGGGCTCCTTTGTAGTCACCCTTGGCATAAAGCTCGTCGGCCTGCTTTATTAGCTCGTCCAGGCTGCCCTCACCCATACACTCACAGTAAGGTTTGTGGTACTAGCTTTAAACGTTTTGCGGACCCCGGTGCGCCTGCCGCGTGACATGGCGCAGGATAAGCATAAGGGCATGCCTTTCGGCATGCCCGGCTACTCCCTGGGCGGTTGTGGATTCGTCCTGGGTCAATACGCCGGCCAATACCGGCGTATATATTACGCGGCCAAACAATTTAAAGCTTTCTACTAAAGTATATATTTCTTTAGTTTAATATATTTTTATGTAGTAAGGTAAAAGCATAAATATTTGCTGCGACGCAAATCACCGCACAGAACGCGCAAGCCTGCGCTATACAAACTGGCGGCTACTCTTCCTTGTGGCAGGCAGATTGCGTGCCATGCGGTGATTGTGGATGACCGAGCGAAGCCAATACGAAACCAACGAAACAAACGAGACGAAGCTGGGATTGGGCATAGACTGCCTGATAGCGGAAATGAACCGCGCGTACGGCCTTGACAGCCCCCGTGGGGACTGGGCAGGCACGAGGTCTAAGGACGAGGACCTGAAGGAGATCTTGATATCCGCACTGCAGAACATTGTGCGGTCCAGGAAGATCTCCGAGATGTACGGCAGGGCCGGCCTCGGTAAGGTGGGCTATAGGATAAAAATCCACCTCGACGGGGACAGGTTCGACCAGGCGCTCATGCACTGCACGTGCGGGGGCCATGGGCAGGAATGATTTGTTTTTTATTTCTTTTTTTTTCTTCTTTCTTTTCCCCTGCCGATGCATATGCCGATTCCTTGCCCGCTACTCGGTCATCTGGCCTATCTTGGTGGCGGCCATTGCCGCGGGGTTGACTATGTTCTTTATCCCTATGCCATGGAGGTACTTTATGGTCTCGAGCGACGAGTTCACCACCACGATGTCCGTGTGCCGCCCCGCGACACCCTTCACTATAAGCGAGGTGTATATTGACTTTGACCTCTCCTCCAGGTCTATGACAACCCTGCGCGCCCTCTCGACCCCCAGCTCCCTTATTTCAGCCTCGGAGCTCTCGTCTGTGAGGAATGCTGTGTACCCGAAGTCCCTGAGGTGCTCGAGCACGTCCGCATCCTCCACGGCTATTATGAAGCGGCGCTTCGACGCCTTGAGGTTCTCGGCGAGGAGCCTGTTTGTGGCGTTGTAGCCTATGAGCACAGTGTGGTTTCTCAGGCGCTTGGTCTGGGCGGAGGATATATGACCTGACAGCTCCTCAAACCTGGAGCTTACAAAGTCCCCCACCACTCCTATCATCGCCCCGAAGACCACCGACACGCCCAGCGCTATCAGCAGTATTACGAACGCCTTTGCGAGGGGGGTTACTGGCACTATGTCCCCGTACCCCACGGTTGATATGGTCTCTATTGTAAAGTATAGCGAGTCTATGAGCCCTATCTTTGAGCTGAATCCGCCCTGCTGGCCTATCAGGTACGTGCCGAGCATGCCGAATCCTATTATTGCCACTGCGCCGATTACGAACGGTGTTATCTTTGGAAGCGCGGACATAATGCCACACCTGGGCCGCGACAGCGAGATCCGAGGTAAGGGGATATGTATGCAACACCGTATTTATAGCTTTTGCAGTATGTGATAATATCAGGATTAAAGGCGCGGCTGGCAGCATCGGACCGGCACGCCTTGGGCCGCAGTGGTACCGTGCCTGATGTTACCGTGTACAGGGGCAGCATACTAAACCCCGTGGCGCCGGGGAAGTTCGAGTACCGGGAGGACGGCGGGCTTGCGGTGGGCAGGGGCGGCAGGATAGTCAGGTGCGGAAGCTTCGGATCCGTCCATTCGAGGGGCAGCGGGACCGTGGACCTCAGGGGCGGAATAATAATACCAGGGCTCGTGGACACACATGTGCACCTTCCACAGTACGGGATGGTGGCGATGGACGGCTACGAGCTGATAGACTGGCTCAACAACTACACATTCAAGTTCGAAAGCACTTTTGAGAATCCGAGGGTCGCGGGCGCAAGGGCAAGGCATTTCTTCACCGCGCTTGCGGAGAACGGGACCACTGCGGCATGCGTATACAGCACCGTGCACGAGGAGGCGACAAGGAGGGCGTTCGGGTGGGCGGAGAGGAGCGGGCTGCGGGTCTGGATGGGGAAGGTGATGATGGACAGGAACTCCCCGGACTCGCTGCGGGAGGGGACGGCCGAGTCGCTGGCGGCGAGCGAAAGGCTGTGCAGGGAATGGGACGGCACGGGCGGCGGGAGGCTGCGGTATGTTTTCACGCCCAGGTTCGCGCCGACATGCAGCATGGAGCTGATGAAGGGCGCTGGGCGGCTCGCGAAGAAGTACGGTGCATTCATACAGACGCACCTGGGGGAGAACCTCGGGGAGGTGGCATGGGTCAGGGAGCTGTTTCCCAATGCAGCCAGCTATACCGACGTGTACAGGCAGGCGGGGCTGCTTACTGAAAGGACGGTGATGGCGCACTGCATACACATGGGCGATGGAGAGATCAGGATGATGAAGGCAGGCCGCAGCGGCGTTGCCCACTGCCCCAACTCCAACTTCTTCCTAAGAAGCGGGATATTCGACGCGGGAAGGATCATCGGCGCGGGGCTCAAGGTAGGCCTGGGGTCGGATGTAGGGGCGGGCACGGTGCTGTCGATATTCAGGGAGATGGCGGACGCGTGCATGATGTCTAAGGTTAGGAGCATGGCAGGCCGGGGGCCTGGACGCGTCCTTGCGCCCGCAGACGCGTTCTACCTCGCGACGCTCGGGGGCGCGGCGGTGCTTGGGGCTGAGAGGGATATAGGAAGCCTAGCGCCAGGCAAGTTCGCGGACTTCGTGGTACTGGACCGCAGGTACGTTGACCCTATGGGGACCGAGATGCCGCGCAGCGGCGAGGAGCTGGTCTCGCAGATAGTGTATAGGGGAAGCCGCAGGGCCGTGGCGGCGACATACGTGGCCGGCGAGCCGGTTAGCAGGGGGAGGTAGCTACTTGTTTACCCCGAACTCGTTCATTTCCCAGGGGTAGACTATCCATTTCTCGGTCTTCTCCAGGTAGACATCGGGTACGAAGTGGGTCCAGGGCTTGACGAATATCGATGCGGTGTAGACGTGCTTGGGCTTGAAGTCCGCATTGAGGTGCTTGGTGGCGAAATCGAAGGTGTCGCCCTTGTCAGACAGGTCGTCGACCACTAGCACGGTCCTGTTGTTGATGTCCATGCGTATGTCGAACACAAGCTGCGGCTCGGCGCGCACGTCGATGTCCCTGTATGACTTGACCCTCATGAAGTCCAGCTCTGTATGGAGCCGGTCTGAGACAAGCATGGACAGGGGGATTCCGCCCCTTGCCATGCCTATCACCACGTCTATGCTGCCGTCGTACTTCTGGGTTATCTTCTCGGCCAGGGCCTCGGCAAGCCTGCCGAACTCGTCCCAGCCCACAATCTGCTTTTCCGTCATGGCAGCTATATTTCGGATCCAAGCTATAAAAAGCTTGTTCGGATGCGTGTGGGGCTGCGGGGCGGAAGACTGCTTATAAATGCTGCTTGCCAGATAACTACGGTAGGCATGGCCGGGCAGGACATCGAGGGCAGGCTGGTAAGGTACGTGGCGTCTGACGGGGCGGTGCTGCACGGCATGCTGGTGGCGCCAAGCGGCGCCAAGACGTGCATAATCCACGTGCACGGCATGACCGGCAACTTTTACGAGAGCGGGCTGGGGATTGCACTTGCGAAAGAGGCCGCCGCGCGTGGCATCGCGACATTCCTGGCAAACACGCGGGGCCATGACCCTGTGGCGCTCGTAGACCTGCAGCCAAGCAGGGGGAAGGGCTTCATTCTTGCAGGCACCGACTATGAGCGCTTCGAGGACTGCGTGCTGGATATCCGCGCCGCGATGGCGGCAATGCACAAGTACGGCTTCAGGCGGTTCGTGCTATCCGGGCACAGCACCGGATGCCAGAAGGTGGCATACTACCAGCACAGGAAGAAGGATGCGGGCGTTGTGGCGGTGCTGCTTTTTGCGCCGGCGGATGATTACAACATACACCGCAAGGAGCTGGGCAGGAGGTTCGGCGCCATTGTTGCGCTGTGCCGCAGGATGGTGAAGGGGCGCAGGGGAAAAATGACAGCAAGCGGGATACCGTCGTCGTTCTGCGCAAGGAGATTCCTGTCTGTGGCGGATCTTGCATGCCCAGAGGCCAGGCTGTTCAACTATGACGGGAGCATGAAGGAGTTCGCATCCATAAGGGTGCCCATTTTTGCGGCGTTCGGCAGCGAGGAGAGGCACGCGCTCAAGCCAGTGGCAACGTACCTGGACATCCTGAGGGTAAAGTCGGGATCGCGGGCATTCCATAGTGGCGTGGTGGGGGGCGCGGGGCATTCCTTTGAGGGGCACGAGGGGCAGGCCGCGGGCGCGGCGCTGGACTGGCTCGGGAAAGGCGCGGCTGTCAACGGCCTCGGCGGGCGCGGCGCGAACTGAGTATGCGGCGGCGGGCCTTGCCGTACAGGTAAAGGAAGTCGTCGCCGCTCATCTTCCGCTTCGATGTGGTAAGGAACTCCTCCAGCCGCTCCGCATCGCCTATGCGCTTAGAGTACTCGGTCAGCTGCAGCAACAGGTCCATGCCGTCGGCAGCCCTTACCACCCTCGACTCGGGGGTCTTCATCTCGATGGACTCCCTCCACAGGCCGGCGAAGTGCGCCCTGTCCTTGCGGGACAGGACAGAGAGCATCCTACGCATGCTGCGGTCCTCTATGGCCTCCTTCTCCCTGTTGGTGATCCCCTGCAGCGCCTCTGTGGGACGCCTTGCTATGTCGCCGTGCACTGCCTCGCACACGTCGTGTATGAGCCCCATGCGCATGCACTTGTCGGCGTCAAGCCCCATGTTCTTGGCCATTATGTACGAAAGTAGCGCGACGCCGAACGAGTGGTCGCCTACATGCTCGGGCTCGTCTATGCCGCTGAGCACCCATCCTGATCTCTTGAGTGACTTGATGCGGTTTGCCGCAAGCATGAACCGAAAGACCATGTCGAGTTCCTTCCTTTCCAAGCAAACACCCGAGGACTTTGGTATGCGAAACTCTATAAGCTGGACGCGAATGCAACCGTATCAGAACGCGCCGGGGTCTGCTGCGGCCCTTTCGCTCCGAAGCGCAGCGCGCGGGAGCGCGAACCTGCGGAAGCCCAGCACCGTAAGCGTAAGGGGCGCCTCTACCCGGATACCATGTATGTGCACGGCAATGTACGGGTTGGCCGCCACATAGTCGAGAATGAGAAGCTCATACAGCCCGTATGCCGCCGCAAGCGAGAGCAGGAACAGAAACAGTGCACGGGCGGCCACGGCCGGATGGGAGGGGAGGGGGCGCAGGGACCGCGCTACATACGATATGCCATCCGCAAGGATGAAGGGAATGAGGAAGAGCAGTATGTTGATACCTATAAGTGAGGTGCCGGCTACTCCGGCTACCGTTCTTGTGGTCACTTTGTGGTCACTATGTAGTAGGTTGTAAGGGCGTATGTAGCCCACGTGCCGCACAGCAGTATTGCCAGTATCTCGAACTCCCTTCCGGTCGCCTTCAGGTAGAGCTCGGCGAACGCCGTTATGCCTGCGAGCGGCAGTATGTTTACAAGCGCATTCCTTTCGATTGACACGTTGAACGGCCCGGTTATGACCGCGAACATGCCCTGCGCGGGTGCGGGCAGTATTAACGTCGCAAGCGTGGTGATTGATATCGCCAGAACGAACACTATGGTTAGCCCGAACGGGTTGTCCCTCCCGGCCCATGCCGTCCCTGCTGCGTCCATGCTCTAAGACCGGGATGCGCCATTAAAAATGCGCGGGCCCTATGGCGCGCTGCGCAGCGCCCACGCGGCCAGACCGAGCAGCAGCGCGGATATGCCGAGCACGCAAACCCCGCGCACCTTGTCCACGCCCTGCTGGTTCTCCGCGGCGTTGGCGAACACCCATACCGAAAGCAGGCCTATGCAGGTGTATATGAATATGCCGTAGTTACCGAAAAGCTCTGGGATGGACGAGAGAAGCAGGTAAGGGGATATGGCGTATATCACTGAGCAGAACGTCCTTTGGAACTCGTCCCTGAACCCTGAGAGGTGACCGATTATGTGGCACACTATTGATAGCGCGGCTAGTGCAAGGGGCAGGGCGATCCACAGCAGTATCACGGTCAGCACAATGGCGCCAGCCTGGCTCGAGACAAGCCCGCCAAGGACCGTGTTGGTGAATGGCGTGAGCCCGGTGTAATAACCAAGGGCCACAAGCAGGAGAAGCGGCAGCACGCTGAGCTTGTAGTAGAAGGAGACGGATTCAGCCACGTCCATTTGCCTGTCAGTGCACCCTGCGGCGTTGAATACTATGTCTATGCAGAACAGCACCTCGTTTATGAATGGCGGATACCTCCCTCCGGACGGGGTTCTGCGTTCCCTGAGCGTGCCCTTGCGCTCGGATGAGGCAGGCCTGCCCCCAGGTATGAGTGATGCGGCCTCGGAATATTGGTCAGCCATTGCAAACACCCATGGTCGCGCCTTCCGGCGATTGTATGCGTATGCCGTCCTTGCCCTACCTGTACTTCATCTCCTTCGCGCGCTTGAGCAGTATCAGCTCGCGCCTCACTATGTACTTGCCCTCTGGTATGGGGGGCTTCTCCCTGCTTATTGTGTGTATCGCTTCGTCGAGCGGCATCCACACGAGCTTGGCCCCTTGGTCGACGTCCTCCTTTGTGAAGTGGGAGCCCTTCGATTTCCCCATCGTGTGGGCTATGTAGCAGTACGATATCTGCATCTTGCGGTACGCATCGCGATACTCTATGACCGCCCCGAGCGGCTCGCCTATTTTGATGGCGAAGCCCGTAGATTCCATCACCTCGCGCTTGAGCCCGTGCTCCGCGGTCTCGCCAGGCCGCAGTATGCCGCCTGGCACCTTGTGCAGGCCTGGCTTCTGCAGCGCAAGCAGTGCGACCCTGTGGTCCTGGTCGAAAAGGACTGCCCTAGCGGCCTTCCTTATGGAATACTCCACCAGGCGGTCCTGCCTTGCGCCGAAATCAGCCTCGGAAATCTCCGCAAGGAGCTCCATTGCCATGCAATACATTACGGATTGCCATTTTAAATAGCTTTAAGTTCCCTCCCGACGCTGCGCGGCCGGATGGGCGGGTCATGGCCTGCCCATGTACTTTCTTGCTATGCGCTCCACTATCTCCTTGGACCTGCCCATGCTGGATTGCGGGTCTGCGAGCTGCTCAATCTCGCGCCGCCCCAACAGCGCTGACACGTCAGGATCCGCAAGTAGCGCGCCGATGTAGCCCGCGGCGGTGCCTTGTGCCGCCCTGGCGCTGCGCAGCGCCAGCCTGCGCGCCTCCTCCCTGGAGACGCCCTTCTTTACCAGCCTGCTCATCAGCAGCTGCGATGCGACCGCCCCGTTGCCGCTGCGCAGGTTCCTGCCTATGTTCTCCGGCACGGGGGCGGAGCGCTCCACTACGTTCCGTATGAGCCTGCAGGAATAGTCTGAGAGTATGAACGATTCCGGTATTGATATCCTGTCCGAGAGGGACGCGGTGAGGTCGCGGAAGTCCTCCTGCTGCAGCGACTCTAGAGCGGAGAGCGCATGCCCTCTCACGGTCCGCGCTATGGACACGCACCTCTCCTCTATGAACGGATTCCCGTAGAGGTTCTTGTGCGGCATAGCCGAGCTACCGACCATCCCTTCGTCCGGCTCCTCCTTCATCTCGAGTATCTCGGTTCTCTTGAGTGTCTTTATGTACTCCGCTATGGACTCCAGCCTGCCGCACAGCACGGCGAGGTCGGAGACTATGTAGGCTATGCCCTCGCGCGGCGGGGTCTGCATTGTCGCTTCCGCTGGCCGGACCTTCAGCCTTCCCAGCACCCTGCGCTCCACCTCGCGGCCGTCGATCCCCTCGCTGGTGTGCACATCGTACGTGCCGATCGCGCCTGATAGCTTGCCCTCCGCGCACCGCTCCATGTCGAAGCGCAGCCGCTCCAGATTCCGGTGCAGGCAGTAGCCGAAGAACGCGAAAGGCATGCCGAAGGATGATGGTATGGCCTGCTGCCCGTGCGTCCGCATTATGGCGGCAATCCCCTTCCAGCGTACTGCCACCTTCAGCAGCGTGTCCCTCGTGCCCGCGACCGTGGCCGCAAGCGCCTCCAGCGCAGCGGAGAGCTGCATTGCCCTTGCAGTCTCTACCGCGTCAGCTGAGGTCATGGCGAAGTGTATGTACTTGCCGTCCTTGCCGGCCCTGCGCGACATCTCAGCTATGACCGCACCCATCTCGTGGTGGGTCGCAAGCGCCTCGGTGTGCCTTATGTCGCGCGGCGCCACGTGCCTTGTGTCTGCTATGGACCTTATCTTCCTCGCCGCGCTGCGCGGTATCTTGGACGGGTACATCTCCGATATCACGCTTACGTTCTGCGCCTCGACATCCAGTATCGCCTGTATGTAGCTGGATTCGCCGAATATCCTTGCTATTGGAGTTGTGTAGCGCACCCCGACAGGGGAGACGGGATCGCCGGAATCCAAATATGACACGTCAAGCTTCGGCGGTCTTTTTGCCATCGGATCACCCGCTGCCGGCCTCGGCGCGGCGATCAACCATGTCGCGCGCGTCCTCGCCAGTGCCTATGAGTGTAACTGGAATCCCTATCCTTGCCTCTACGTCCTCTATCCACTTCCGCGCGTCGGGGGGGAGGCGTGCGTATTCCCTGACACCGGATGCGCCCTTGAACATCACGTCTACCTTTGTTATGGCGGCCTGGTTTGCCGAGTTTATGCGCACGACGTCCCTGGCTATTGCATGGCTGAACGGCGCCACCCTCCTCTGCCTGCCTGTGACGGTTCCGAACTCCAGCATGCCCAACCTGCCGGCCTCCGCCGGATCCAACTCACCTTCCATGGGCCCAGATCCCACCCTGGTTATGAAGGCCTTGAATATCACTATGACGTTGTCCACATACTTTGGCCCCACGCCCACGTCGCTGAGCACACCGGACGACGTGGTGTTGCGGCTGGTAACGTACGGGTATACCCCGTGGTACAGGCTTATGAGATGCCCCTGGCTGCCCTCCACCTGCACCCTGCCGCCGTCCTTCAGGCAGCCCACCACATCAGCAGGCACATCTGCTATGAACTCTGAGAGGTCTGGATAGTCCTTTGCCAGCTTGAGGCTGCGCAGTATCCGCTTGGACTCGGCAGCACCAACGCCCTGCTTCGTGCTGCCCACCTCGTTGCTTAGCAGCGCGTTGTTGCGCTCCTCCTCGGCCTCGAGGTCGGTTATCACTGCGGCGTGGCCGTCTATCGCCACCCGCTGCCTCGTGCCGGTCTCCTCCATCTCCCTGAAGAGCACGTCGCGCTTTATCAGCGCGCCGGGAGGGATTACCAGCCTTGTCCTGCTGTTGACGAATGCGGAGGGTATGGAGCGCAATTTGTACGATTTGCCGTTGAATACTGCGGTGTGCCCGGCATTTATGCCCCCGGTCCTTACCGCCATGTCGGGGTTGTCCTTGAGCGCTAGGTATGTGGCTACTTTTCCCTTGCCCTCGTCGCCGTAGAAGCCGCCTACCAGTATGTCGAGCATCGCATCATCCCCTGCAGATTATATCTGGCAAGAAATAAAAGATTGCTTGCGGCTGGGCGTGGGCCGTTCACCATCTAGCCGCGCAGCGCGCGGCGCAGCGCGCGCTCCATGACCGCGAATGGCGCCTTTCTTCCGGTGAACTCCTCGAATTGGAACAGCGCCTGGTGTATGAGCATGCGGTACCCCGGCACTACTGTGCACCCCCTGCGGCGCGCATTCTCCATGAATGGTGTATGCGGCGGGTTGAACACCACATCCATCACTATCTTCCCGGGCCTTATGTCCTCTGCGGCGAGGGGCGAGATGCCGGTTTCAGGATAGAACCCCACAGGCGTGGCGTTTATCAGTATGTCGTAGTCTCCGCAGGCCCCCGCTGCGGATATGGTCCCGCCGAACTCTAGCCCGAACTTCCTGGCCAGCAGCCTGGCCTTGGCCGGGGTCCTGTTGAATATTGTGACTTCCGCGCCGCCCTTCACCAGGCCATATGATATGGCCCTTGCCGCGCCGCCAGCGCCCAGCAGCACGGCGCGCATGCCCTTGAGGGGGCCGGCCTCCTTGAGTGCGGCAACGGCGCCTATCCAGTCAGAATTGTAGCCGACAAGCGAGCCGCCCTTGTTTGATATTGTGTTCACCGCGCCTATCTCGCGGGCGACTGGATCTATCTTGTCCATGTAGCGCATGACAGGCTGCTTGTACGGCATGGAAACCGCCGAACCCCTGAAATTGAATGCGCGCATTCCCGCAATTGCGCCGCGCAGGTCGGTTACCGTCATCGGCACATATGCATAGTTCAATCCAAGGTGCGCGTATGCTGCGTTGTGCATCGCTGCTCCAAGCTTGCCCTGTTTTATTGCCATCGAACAGACTATAGTTGTTTGGTTGTCTATCATTGCACCGACCTCTGGTGTGCTGAAACGTTATGTTGTTCTGGCTATTTATGGTGCGCACCGTGCGCTGCGGGCGCACCCCGGCCGCGCAGGGCTGATGCTATTGCGGCTATGAACGCCATGAGAGCTCCTACGTAAAGCACTATGTGCATGCCGGCTATGAACGCCCCGGATATGAGCCCCGGGAAGAAGTTGTTGCCGTATATGGTGTCTATGTTCTGCTGTGGCAGGGCGTCTATGGCGTTCTGCGGGATCATGGTCTTCATCGGGTTGTAGCCCAGCATCGCCGCGAACATTGCTGCGGACGGCGGCAGACTGGATATCTGGGTGGCCGTTGCGGATGGCACGCCCTGTGCCACCAGGCCGGCATACAGTGCGTGCGGCAGCTGCTGCGACAGCCCAAGTATGAGCAGGCTGAAGAACACCACCAGGCTGAACATGAAGGACACGTTCATTAGGGTTGCCCTCATCCCAGATGACACGCCGCGGTACTCCGGGGGCACTGATGTCATGACCGCTGCGGTGTTCGGCGCGGCGAACATCCCCTGGCCAACGCCGAGCATGAATATTATTGCCGCGAACTGCCAGTAGACGAAGTTTGCGGGCAGCGTCGCAAGGAGCAGGAAGCCAGCCACGTTGACGATCATCCCTGCTGTGGAGAACAGCCTGGCGCCGTAGCGGTCTGAGAGATAGCCGGACGCCGGGCCGGCAGCGAGGAAGCCCACTATCAGCGGTATCATGTATATGGCGGCCTGGAGCGGCGTGCTCTCGAAGTTGACACCGTGTAGTGGCAGCCATATCCCCTGCAACCATATTATGAGCATGAACTGCAGCCCGCCACGCGCCATCCCGGCTAGGAACAGGCTGATGTTGCCCGCCGCAAATGCGCGGATCCTGAACAGGTACAGGTGGAACATCGGGTCGGGGGTCCTGAGCTCTATCAGTACGAAGGCCAGGAGCATCACCGCACCTATTGCTATGCCCCAGAGCACCAGTGGATTGGACCATCCCGTAGTGCTGCCCCCGAACGGCACTATCCCGTAGGTGAGCGACAGGAGGATGAGGGCTACGCCTATCGCGAATGCGACATTGCCCGGTACGTCTATCTTCTGGTTCTTCCTTATTGTAGCCAGCTCACGCAGGGCCATGTACGCCCATACTGTTCCTATGACCCCTATCGGCACGCTTATCAGGAACACCAGGTGCCAGTCTATTGCCGCAAGCCAGCCGCCTATCAGCATGCCGGCCAGGCTGCCGCCCACGGCCGCTATCTGGTTTATGCCGAGCGCCGTGCCCCTCTCGTTTGCAGGGAACGCATCGGTGAGTATGGCGGCGCTGTTGGCGAACAAGAACGCCGCGCCCAGTCCCTGCAGCAGCCGCAGAAGGGTTATTGACATGACTCCTGCGGACCCGTGTATCAGGTATGAGGATGCATATATCAGTATCGACGCGAAGGAGAATATGGCAAACCCCATGTTGTACAGCCTGACCCTGCCGAACATGTCGGAAAGCCTGCCCACTGTCACCACCGCCACCGACGTGACTATGGTGTAGCCCATCAGCAGCCATAGGAGCAGATCTACGTTGCCCGCCACGAGCGGGTTTACGCCCAGCCCATTGAATATCGCCGGTAGGGATATTATCAGTATTGACGAATCAACAGAAGCCAGGAGTGCGCCCAGCGTGGTGTTGGACAGGACTACCCACTTGTAGTTCTTGCCCAGCCGCTCCTCCCTCTTTTCAGCAGAAACGGTGTACCCGCCGCCGGTCCGGTATTCGCGCTCCTCCTCCGCGTATGTGGATGTCGGGGCACCGGTACGTTCTTTTCGCGTGATTGGACCACCGCACAGCAGTTCGCGGCGTGCATGCGGCAGGTGAAGTGCATACAGATGGATGGCAGTAGCTGGGCCACATTACGCCTTACTAATATTGCAGGGAATGTATTTAGGCTTTATACGCAGCGCCATGCAGCCGGGCGCTTTTAATGTTCGAGCGGCTGCTCACTGCCCATTGCTGTCCTCCTCTTCCTCCTTTTCGAAGGCAGAGCCATGCCTAGGGTAAGATGTGAAACATCGTGCCAGCAGGAGAACTTGCCGCGGCCGGGAACAAAACTGACGCTAGGGCCGCATACACCAAGTCGCTCAATACAAATGATGTCCTGCGCATGCGTGTAGCCGGCAGGCTGGAGGGTGAGGGGGCATATGATAGGATTTGGGCCTTGTATGAGGAAAGGGGTATGAATGAAAAGGCGTACGCCTACTATGCTCGGGCAGTTTCCAAGATTTTTAAGGGCACGCGCCGCATGCTCTACACGCCCAGCGGCTCGCAGCAACTGGACGGCATGATAATGCACGGCGCGGCGCTTGCGGAGAAGATAGGCGACAAGGCATCGCCTGCGCTGCTTTGTAAGAGGGGCATGAAGAACGCACAGAAGAATTCGTAGGCAGTAGTAGGTAAGGTCAAACTGCAGGAGTACCCCAACAGGATGGGCAACGCCGCACATGCCAAGGCACGCGGGGGAGTGTACATGCTGCGTGAAGAGGGCCTGGTGGTTAATAAGACGCCGATACCGTTCATGTCCATACCTGTGCAGGGAGAAGACGTTGCGATGGGGTCACAATAAAAACATCCTGAAGCTGCATCGGGCCCCAATAGCGCGAGTGATTTGAAATCCCAAAATATGCGAAATGCTCTGCGGCAATGAAATAAGCAGGACCGCCAGGGTAGGGATTTGAACCCTAAAGCCCCGAAGGGCACCGGTTGGCTTGTCGCATCACTAGTCAGCTCTTGACGTTTTGAAAACTCAAGACCGGCGCATTACCGGATTCTGCCACCCTGGCTTGGCAGATATTATTCCGAGTTAAGGTTTAAAGCAGTAGTGTAAGCCCGGTGCCTCCGCCGTAAAAGGCGTGGGCCGTGGGTGTGGGAAGACGCTGCCAAAGTCACTCCAATTCGAGCATTATCCTGCCAAAGTTGCGTTTTGCCACTATGTTGTAAAGCCATGCGAAGAGGACCCCGTTTATGAACCCGAATATGAGTGTGGAAATGAAGTCAAACACGGGCACTACCAATAGTACTATAATGAGTTCTGGGAGTGTCATGACGGGAAACTGCGCAGCAATGTTTGCTGCGGACATGCCAGGGGGCAATGCTCCTTGCGGAAGCATGTGCAGGAAGTTGGTGCCCAGGACGCCCACCACCAAAACAATGGTAAACAGCCCGAAGAGTATGACAAGGATAGACATGAGCGCACCGAATACCGCATTGACTTTGCCTGCAGAAACTGCATCTATCCTGCCCAGCGCCTTGCCGTCAAAAGCTAGCTTGATACCACCCACGAGCCCCGCCACGAGATTGTACAGCAGGGCCTCCACCACGCCAGTTATGAACGATAGTATTGTGACGAACACTATGAATGCCACTATGCCGATTAAAAGGTAGTTTTGGATGCTCGGCATGAACAGTATAATCAGCAGCAAAAATATGGAAACCAGCACGCTGAAAACAAAGCCTATTGCGGCACACAGCTTGCCAACCGACATGGCGCCGAACCTCTTCAGCGTGCCGTCAACGCACTGCCACCTTACGCCTCCGACAATGCCCGAGAATATGTTGTATATTACTGCGCCTACTGCTGTTGAAATGAAGCCACTTATGAAAAGCATCACTACTGAGCCTACAAGGATGCCGATGCCTATAAGTATCGGGGTCATCCCTCCGCCCGTAATAGTATCAAGCAGAAATAACAGGAGCACGAGCACGCCGAATGCCGCGCCCACAAGGCCGTAAACCCCGCCTAATGCCTTTGCGGTCTCTATCGCGTATATGTGCTTTATGGTCTGCATGGCGCCGGTGCTTGGCGCGCCGCCCTGCGCGGCCTTGCTGCTGCCGGCCTTGCCTATAGCATCCTTGGGAAGGCCTACGGCCTTTTCTGTGGGCTGGCTCTTGCCATTATCCGCGTTTTTCGCCATTTGAAACACCGAACAATTATTCTAACTAATGACATACAGGTATATAAAACTTGCAACGCCGTCGCAAATTGCAGTACATTGCCTGTAGGTATCTGGGCGCATGCATGGATGCCGCCATGTGCGGGGGTGTAGCAAATTTTCAACTTTTTCTGGCATAACTGCTAAAATAAACAATGGCTTTATATCTGACCCGCCGCGAGGTGTATAATAGCGTGGTCTCGATGGATGTGTCTATTAGCAGGGTTGCCGAAGACATAAAGGAGGGCGAGCGGGTGGTGAAGATACTCAGGGGGGAACTGCCGGCGCTGCCCTTCACCGTGACGAAGGAAACGCAGCAGAATGCGCCGGGTCCATGGATAAAGATCTATGATAGGGACTACAGCGTCGATGGCATAAGTGCCACGTGGACGGTGATAAAGCCAGGAGACGGGGCGTCAATACTGCCGATACTTGAGATGGACGGAAAGAGGTATTTCGTGCTGGAATACAAGCCTGACCCTTCCATATCGCAATGGCTTCTGGAATTGCCCGCAGGGGGTGTCAAGAAGGGGGAGGGGTCGGAGGTAACCGCCAAAAGGGAGCTCGCCGAGGAGACGGGATATGCGGCACAGAACTTGGCGCTTTTCATGAGCGGCATGCACAGCGCGCCTTGGAGGCTGGACCACACCGAGGACGTCTACATAGCCACTAACCTTGTACGCGGGGAGAGAAACCTCGAGTATGAGGAGCAGCCGATAAAGGTGTGTGCCATACCCGTGGATACAGTCGCGGCGCTGCTCAGGGAGAACAGGATACAGGACATGAGGGTCGTGGCCGTCATAAGCAGCTACCTGCTGCAACATGGAACCGGGGCGGCGGGGCTGCTAAGGAAGGGGGAGGGGCAGGCGGCATAGCCAAGCGGCTGTGGAATATTGTTGAATACCATGGCAGAAGCTAAAATCAACGTTGATATCCATGGCGGGGGCTCTGTGGCCCGCGACATAGGGGAGTACGTGGCGAGGCGCAGGGAGGCCGATCCGGGCGCGAAGTTCGAGAACCTTGACCTGCAGCTCAGCGCAAGGCTGAGCGCCAAGTTCAACGATCTGGTCGGGGGCGATAGGATAGTCGCTGTTGTCTACGACGGCCCGAGGCTCGCCATAGGCTACGGGGGCATGGAGGAGAGGCCGCATGCGCACCGGTACCACATGATGGTGTGGGGCGAGATACACGAGAAGGGCAGGCAGGACCGCATATACATAGATGTCGACTGCCGCAGGGAGGCGGAGCTGTTCGTCCAGATACTTGCCAGACCAGAGCTGGAGGAGCTGCGGATCGGGCTAAAGAAGACAGTGCTGCACGAGACAGGGCATGTCAAGCTCTACCGCTCTAAGGACACATTCCCGCAGATGATTGCGAGGTCGGAGACCATGGCTGAGCTCTACGCCCTTGCGCGGCTGGAGGGCAGCGACGGTATGGGAGGGGAGAGGATAGTCGCGGCGATGGGCTCGGTGCTGGCCATGTGCGCGTACATAGAGGGCAACAACGGGAGCTTCTGGGGCTGGAGGGAGGGACAGCTGGCTCATGTGGACAGGGACAGGCACCTGCAGGCGCTGGGGCTCACCAGGCACAACTACCTCAACGAGGGCATGGATGATGACATAGTGGAGGCCGCGAAGGCATACTATGCAAAGCTGGTCAAGGCGCTGGGCGAGCCGACCGGTCGCGCCTAGGACGTTTCCGCGGTGAGGGGAAAATTTTTAAAGCCTGCCAGCCAATCAGTATCTATGGGGGAAGAGCTTCTGCTTAAGAAGGAGGAGGGGAAGGCTACAATAACGTTCAACAGGCCGGAGAAGTTCAACGCCTTCACGCTCCAGATGATAGAGGACCTCACCAGGATGCTGGACGAGCTGGGCCGCGACAGCGAGACCAAGTTCGTCATCCTGATGGGTGGGGGCGGCAACGCATTCTGCGCCGGGACCGACATCAACGTCCTGGCCGGGCTCAAGAGCAGGGATGATGCCGCCAGGTTCATAGACATGGTCCACAAGATGTGCTCCACGATAGAGGAGCTGCCGAAGGTTGTGATCGCGGTGATTGACGGTTACTGCCTTGGGCTCGGGTGCGAGATAGCCATGTCGTGCGACCTCAGGATGGCCAGCGACGACTCCAAGTTTGGCCAGCCAGAGTCGAAGCTCGGGATACTGCCAGGGGCAGGCGGGACGCAGAGGATGACCAGGCTTCTCGGCGTGGGCAAGGCCAAGGAGCTCATGTATACCGGGGCGACCGTAGACCAGGCGGAGGCGCTCAGGATAGGCCTTGTGAATCTTGTCGTGGAGAAGGCGGCGCTTAGGGAGGGCGTCGGGGAGCTCGTGCACAAGCTGAGCGTGCCCAGCTACAATGCGATACTTAACATAAAGAAGGACGTAAACGACAGCTTCAAGCTGGACGGCTACGAGCTGGAGAAGGAGATGTTCCTCAAGTGCTTTGACCATGCTGACAGGGCGGAGGGCGTCGACGCGTTCCTACAGAGGAGGAAGGCAAATTTTGCCTGATGCTTAAAACCGGTGTTAGGATGCAGGACGTATTCATAATAGATGCAGCGCGCAGCGCCACGGGCAAGTTCTTCGGGTCGCTATCGGACATGCCGGCCCCGCACATAGGGGCCAACGTCGTAAACGGGCTGCTCACCAGGACAAGGATAGACACGCAGACCATAGACGAGGTTATAGTGGGGAACGTGGTGTCCGCTGGCCTTGGGCAGAACCCGGCAAAGCAGGTGATCGTCTATTCCGGCCTGCCAAACGACATACCGGCGTTCAACGTCAACAAGATATGCGCTTCCGGAATGAAGGCGGTTGCGCTTGGAGCCCAGTCGATAATGTGCGAGAACGCCGATGTGGTGGTGGCCGGCGGGATAGAGAACATGAGCCTGGCGCCGCACGTTGTCAGCGGGGTGAGGAAGTTCAGGAAGCTGGGCAATGCCAACCTCAAAGAGTTCGTGGACTACCTCAACGGCGCGGGGGAGCCGCTGGACGGGACGGTGCTTAAGGACGAGATGGTCAATGCGGGGCTGTGGGACTGCTACGCCAACCTGCACATGGGGCAGCTCGTTGAGAAGATAGTGCAGAAGGACCGCATAACCAGGGAGGAGCAGGACCGTTTTGCGCTTGACAGCCACAGGAAGGCTGCGGCTGCGGAGGCGGCGGGAAAGTTCAAGAACGAGATAATACCCATACCGCTCAAGTCCGGCGCCAGCTTCGCGCAGGACGAGGGGATCAGGAAGGATTCAACGCTGGAGAAGCTTTCGTCACTCAAGCCCGCGTTTGACCAGGGGGGTACGGTTACTGCAGGAAACGCGTCGCAGATAAGCGACGGCGCGTCTTTCATGATACTGATGTCGGGGCGCAGGGTGAAGGAGCTGGGCCTGAAACCGATAGCGAAGGTGGAGGCATTCGCCGCATCCGGCACGGACCCGAGCTGGTACGGCCTTGCGCCTACCACTGCCATGAAGAAGGCGCTAGACCGCGCTGGGCACAAGCTTGGCGACATGGACCTGATAGAGATAAACGAGGCGTTCTGCGCGCAGACGCTGGGCGTGGTGAAGGAGATGGGGATAGACCAGGCAAAGCTAAACGTGAATGGCGGCGCTACCGCGCTGGGCCACCCCATAGGCGCGTCAGGCGCAAGGATACTCACTACGCTGGTATGGGCGCTGCTGGATCGGAAGAAGGACCTCGGCATAGCGTCGCTGTGCCACGGGGGGGGCGGGGCCGCTGCGATGGTAGTGAGGCGCGTTGGTTGACATGAACGATAAGGAGATTGCCGTAATAGGCGCAGGACAGATGGGCAACGGGATAGCCATAGCATGCCTGCAGTCAGGCTTCGGCGTTGTGCTTGTCAGCAGGAGCGAGGACTCAATGAAGCAGGGGGAGGCAAGGCTGGACGAGACGCTCAACAAGATGATAGCGCGCGGCAGGCTCACGCCGGAGCAGAAGGCCGCATTCCTCCTGAAGCTGAAGACGTCTTTTCGGATGGAGGATATCAGGGACGCGGCCATAGTGATAGAGGCGGTGCCGGAGCAGCTCAAGCTGAAGCAAGAGGTTCTGCACGCGATGGAGCGGCTCGCGGACAAGGACGCGATACTCGCCACAAACACGTCGTCGATACTCATAAGCAGGCTTGCCTTCGTCTTCCTTGACCAGGGCCGGCTCATAGGGCTGCACTTCTTCAACCCGGTCCCGGCGATGAAGCTTGTGGAGGTCGTGGTGGGCAAAAGCACATCGAAGGGCACGATAGACCGCTCGATGGCGTTCATAGCCGCGCTGGGCAAGACCCCGGTAAAGGTGAACGACGCGCCGGGCTTCGTGTCGAACAGGATACTCATGCCTCTGATAAACGAGGCGGTGCTGACACTGCAGAACGGCGTGGCCGACAAGGATGGGATAGACACGGTGGCCAAGCTCGGCTTCAACCACCCTATGGGCCCGTTGGAGCTGGCCGACCTCATAGGGCTTGACGTATGCGTGCATATAATGGAGTCCATACACGAGGAGACGATGGATGAGAAGTTTGTGCCGGCGCGGATGCTCAAGGAGCTGGTGCAGGCCGGGAAGCTGGGTAGGAAGACAGGTGAGGGATTCTACCAGTACAGCGCGCAGAAATAGCGCCGCGATCTTTCATGGCGCGGAATACCCGCTGGTCCAGAAGCTGCTATAGCTGGCACCGTTGTTCTGGCCGTTGTTGTTGTTGCCACTGTAGTCGTTGGTGTTGCCGTTGAGCGGCCACCATCCCGTCAGGTTCTGCGGGCGCACTGGCGCGCCGCCTATCCCCTCCATGTATAGCGCATCCACCTCGGCTTGCGTCAGGGACGCATTGTACGCCTGTACGTCGGCGATATCTCCAGTTATGCACGTGCCGCATATCCCGTCCCCCCTTGTGCCGATCCATGTAGGGAAAACCGCAAGGGAATTTGTCGCGTATGAGGCGCCGACCGTGACCTCCTGGTTATCAGCATATGCGTATATGTTGCTACTCGTCACAACAAACCCGACGAACTCCCATGTGTCCAGGGGGAAGTCCAGCGGCGTGGAATACGAGCACCAGTTGTAGTTTGAGCCGTCATAGTAGTAGCAGGGGGAAACGCTGCCCGCACCGTTGCTTACAAGCTCCACGAACCACGTGCATGTGCCGCTGCATTCCTGCTCAACCACGCCCCCGTGCGAGTCGCCGTTTGGTGCGACGGGGACATATACCCAGGCGAAAACACTGAATGCCGTGGTTACACCGCCGGGAGTGACATGCGATGGTATGTATATGTAGGAATTGCCGCCGAACTGCGCCACGTACTGCGGCAGCTCTGGGCTGCACAGCCCCGCGAGCTGGTGGGTCGTGGAGGACCCGCTGCCCACTATCTGCACCTGGCACTGCCCGGCCTTTGCCTTGGGCGCGAGGTTCGCGGAGCCGAATACCCCCAGCTGGAACAGCACGCCCAGGACAACGGCTATGACGAGTATCGCCCAGCCGTAGGTCATGAGATATTCCATTGCTGATTGGGACCTCATGCAATCATCAGGGCGCGGAATAGCCGTTCGTCCAGAAGCTGGTGTACCCGGCGCCGTTGTTCTGGCCGTCGTTGTTGCCGCCACTGTAGTCATTTGTGCCGCCGTTGAGGGGCCACCAGCCTATGATGCTCTGCGGCCTAACTGGCGCGCCGCCTATCCCCTCCTGGTAGAGGGCCTTTATCTCGGCTGCGGAGAGCGTGGTGTTATAGAGCTGGAGGTTTGCGATATCGCCTACGAATGGGCTGTCGCCCCCGCCTCCGCCTATCCCAAGCGTCCCCTGGGGCGAGGGTAGGTTGCCGCATGCGCATGCACCTCCGTTGTTGTACGCGCCGTCGAAGTAGATGCTTTGGTAGAAACCGTTGTACGTCTCGGCGACGAAATACCATGTGTTTGTTGACAGCACCACCCCAGTGGTGGGGAGGTTGTGCCAGCTGGTGGTGTAAACATAAGCCTCAGGGTAGGCGCCGGAGTTTATGTCTACATAGAAGTCATTGTTGCCGCCAAAGTTATTTCCTGCAACCTTTCCCCTGCTGCAGCACGGGAACGAGAATGTGGTGGGGTACACCCACACTGCGACGGTCAGGTTCTGGGCGGTGAACGAAGATGGGCTGGATACTTGTATGTCAGTGCTGGAACCGCCCCCGAAAGTAGCAACGTACTGCGGCATCTCGCCCTGGCACATGCCCTCGAGCGATATCCCCGCGGCAGTGCGCTGCACCTGGCAGCTCCCCGCTTGGGCTCGGGGGGCCAGATTTGCGCCCCCGAAAACGCCGAGCTGGAAGAGCACGCCCAGCACCACCGCGATCACAAGGATGGCCCAGCCGTAGGTCATGAGGTACTCCATAGCGGACTGGGACCTGCAGCATGCTTGCTGCCGCCTGCCCGCAGGTGCGCATTTAACACGAGAGAACATTTGCGTTCCTGCGCCTTTCCGCCCGTCTATGGTGCGCATGCACTCAGATTCCATTATGCATGAAAATCTTTATGCATTTCTTAGGCCCGCCGCCGCGCATGACGTGGTCGCTTAAAGGTCTAAATATCTGGGAATGTGGGTATATACTATGCCAGAGAAGGTATCCAACAGGGGAAAAGAGGCTGCCTTTGTACCGATGCTGGGTGTGGTACCAGAAACCAAGGCGGTAGGGGATGCCGCGACAATGAAGGCGGAGCTGGAGTCCGCAAGGTGCTACGCGCAGCGCACCATAGGGTTCGCGCCAGATGTGCCAGCGCTCAACCTAAGGACGCGCAGCAGCATAGAGGCCATGGACAGGGAGCTTTCCAGGCACCCGGCATTTTATCATGGAGGGGAGATAACAATAAGGATAGGGGACGTGCCAGCGGAGGCGCTGCCTGGCGGGATATTGAAGGTCGCGCAGATAGGCGACGCGGAGGCAGAGGGGATAAACCGCATGTTACGCCTCGGCGGCACCAACGTTGACTCAGGGATACTTGCACATGAATACCTCCACCACCTCCATGCGATGTATACCGCAGGAGGGGTGCCTGTGGGGGCCGCGGGCGGCATTGCCATGGGCCCGGCGCAGATAGTGCAGTACAGTACAAGCGCGTCGGATGCGGCCGTAAGTTTCTTCGTGCAAAGCGCCAAGGAGGCGGCGGCGCTGTTCTTCCAGGGCGCATACCTATCCAGATCCGTGCAGGACCTTGATTCAAGGAGGGCGCAAATAGTCACGTCCATGATGGCGGTGATGTCGACCAACGAGCTAATGGGAGTGGTGATAGCCACATCAAGGGCATTCAGGAGGAAAAACCACAACCTCAGGATAGAGGATGTGCTAGCCGAGTCCGATAAGGCGGAGGCGGGGACAAAGACGCATCCTGTCGGCGCCATGATAGCGCTTGCCGTGTTCGCGCACAACGGGTATGACATAGAGAGGACGCAGAGGGACCTTATTGACTGGCAGAGGACAACGGAGATAATAGAAAACGACCACAAGGCGGCGAGGGCCGCGGCCGACATCGCATTTAAGTTCTACTACGGCTATAAGTGGATGCGGACGGATCCGCCCAAGCCCGACCAAGCTGCGCTGGATGGCACGAAAGTCGCGCTTAGGAAATGAAACGTCCTGGCGCTAAGACTGCTCCGCCTGGGCCTGGAAGACCGGCCTGCTCTCGGTCTTCGCCTCGAAGTCGCTGGGCTGGAACTTGAACTCTTCGTATGACTTTATGTCGCCCCTTAGCTTCAGGACCTCCCTGGCCAGCAGGAAGTAGATGAACGCCAGCGACCTGCGGCCGCGGTTGTTCGACGGGACGATGAGGTCCACGAACTTGGTGGAATTGTCAGTGTCACTGAGCGCGACGATGGGTATGTTCTGCATGCTCGCCTCCTTCACGGCCTGCTTCTCGTTCCTGGAGTCGCTGATGACTATGAGTTTGGCATCCATGTAGTCCTCCCTGTGCGGGTTTGTGAACACGCCAGGCGTGACTCTGCCCTTGATGAAGTTTGCGCCTATTATGCTGGCGAACTTCTCCGCGGCCACTATGGCATATATCCTAGACGCCGTTACCACGACCTCCTTGGCGTTGTACGCCGCTATCATTCCTGCGGCGGTCGCTATCCTGGAGTCTATGGTCTTGAGGTCCAGCAGGTACAGGCCGTCCTCCCTTACCTTGTAGATGAACCGGGCCATCCCTGAACTCTTGACCTTGGTGGCTATGTGTATGCCCACCTCAAGGTAGTCGTTCTGGTTGGCCAGGAACTGCTGCACCTGTTGTTCCGCCTGCTTTGCATCTTCAGCCATTCTATCAACATATTTGGGGCCGCCGAGATTTTCAGGCTTGCGCCATTTGAACTCGGGTCGCTACCACCCCAAGGTAGAAGCCTACCAAGCTAGCAGACGGCCCCTGCTTAATCTCTTTAGCCTTCGGTTATATAATCATTTCTTGCTTACTGCTATAAACTCGTCTATAAGTTCCACGTTGCTTATGAACATGCGACGGCAACAGTACCTCTTGACTCCCATGTCGTCGAGCACCCTGCCGGCGTCCTCCTTCTCCTTGTTTACCCTCTTGTCGTACTCGGCCCACTTGTCGGCGACAACTGCGCCGCAACTGAAGCACCTGACGGGCATCATCATTTCAATCACATGTGGATATTATTTTCCTGCTTGCTCACTTACGCATAATAATCCTGGCCTTGCTGCGGAGCGGCCGCCGGCTTTCTCAGCGTGGACATGACCGCATCCTTCCTTGTCTCGAGCTTCTTCTTTATCGTCTCCATCTCGTTTACCTCCACGTGCCCGCACTGCAGGCACATGTCAATTTTCTGGGGGTGCTCCTCGCGCCGCGGCAGGGCGCGCATCGTGTCATTGCAGCATGGGCAGTGGTTGTCCGTATGCCTTGCCGCCTCTAGTTCCGATACAATCTTGGCCTTGAAAGGTTTCATATGCTCACTGTTCTCGTGTGTTGCACTGCGGCGGTCATCTGTACGAAGTCTGGAACCTGGCCCTCGCCTTCGGTCCCTTGAACTTCTTTGGCTCGACCCTCCTTGGGTCGTCGACAAGCAGGGCCCTGTCGTAGGCGAGGAACTCCTTCTTGAGCGTCTCGTTGCCTGAAAACGCCACGAGCCCCTTAGCTATGGCGCCCCTGACCGCCTGCGTCTGCGATGTCAGGCCGCCGCCGTAAACATTGATCTTTATATCCACCTTTGTCGCCATGTCCCTGGCTATTGGTGATATCATCAGCGGCTCGAGCATCAAGTCCCTTATCGGACCGGCCTCCACTGATGCTATGCTGCGCTTGTTTATCCTTATTATGCCGCTGCCCGCACGCACGTGTGCGCGCGCCCTGGACTCCTTGCGCTTCGCCTTCACCGATACGACGTTGGCCCTCGACCTTGAGAGCCTGCGCTTTGCTGGTTTCTTCTTGGCCTTGTCGTCTGTGGCCTGCTGCACCGCCTGCGGCGCAGGCGCCGCGTCCTTTTTCGCACCAGTTGTTGCTTCTTCTGCCATGAACATCATCTGCTGTATCCTAGGAGCTTAGATAGCTCGGAAAGCTTCATGGAACCCGCATATATGGCCTTGGGGTTCTTGGACTCTACTTCTATCGGCTTAACGCTCTTTAACTCTTCCGGAATTCCCCTGAATACCACAAGTCTGTGGTAGGCATCCTTCCCGGTGGACTTGCGGTGGTACGGCAGCATGCCGCGCACTATGCGCCTGAAGAGCAGGTCAGGCCTCCTCGACCAATACGGCGAGTGCTCCGGATTCTCCTTCTCCTGAAGATTGAGCCTGGTCTTGTACTTGGCCATTATGTCCTTCTTGTGCCCGCTCAGTATTGAGTCGTCGGCGTTGACCACAGCAACCTTCTTGCCGAGCATGAGCCTTTTTGCAACGGTGCTGGCCAGCCTGCCCGCCACCTTCGCCTTGGCGTCGTACACCTCGTATTCCGACGGATTGATCTTGTCCATGAATGTCACACTATTACGTTTATCTTGCTCTGCCCCACCATCTCCTTTATGGTGCTTACCTTGCAGCCTGCAGCCTTGAGCTGCCTCAGGGCGCCATCGGAGTACTCCAGAGCGGCTATGTTGACCTTGTGGTCCAGCTTGCCCACTGACAGCACTTTCCTCGGCACTATGACGTTGTCGCCCTCCTTCGTATACTTGTTTATCTTGTAGAGGTTGACCGCACCGCGCTTGCGCGATGGCACAGCCACAAGCCAGTACACCTTCCTGAAAAGCCCCTGGTACCTGTCACCAGCCGAAGCCCTGCCCAGCACCTCGATCCATTCCTTCAGGTTGTTCTTTTCAGCATTGACCATGCAATCATTCCCATCTCGGCGATATCACAAGCCCGGTGTCCAGCCTCCTGGCCTGCGCCTTCCTGAACCTCATCTTCAGGCCCCTGTCATAGCTGGTCTCCTGCAGCGACCACCCCCTTGAGTGCATTATGTCCTGGACATCGCGTGATATCTTGCGCTGCAGCGCCTTCGCGTCCTCCTTTGACATGCCTGACTTCGTGAATGTTATGTCGAGAAATTCCTCCGTCCTGCTCGCCTTCACCGTGGCATCCTTGAGCATCTTGCTGAGCCTGTCGCTTTCGACCGCCTGCGCTATCCTCTTGGCTATGGCGTAGCCTATTGCAAACTCCTCCTCCTTTTCCTTCTTCAAGTCCTTGCCTTTTGTTGTCATGTTCCGTGCCGTCCGTGCGCCGGCAATCCCGCGAATGGGGATGCCGACGTCATTTCTCTGTATTGCCTCATATTTAAGCATTTGCGGAGGTAGGGATTTGAACCCTAGCAGTCACTAAAGACACTGAGCCCTCAACCCAGCGCATTTGGCCAAGCTCTGCCACCTCCGCGTATAACGGCTAGAGCTTCTTTACCTCCTTCTGGACATCTTTGAGAGCATCCTTTATTGCGTCGAACGTTTTATTAAGGATTTCCTTTGGCGGCATCTGGCCAAAGGATTCCACGTAAAAATTGTATGTGTCTTTGTCAGCGTCATACGTAACAAGGCCAGGCTGGAACTTGGCGTGCCTGTTTGCCGTGCCCATGACCGCCTTGCCGTCGAGCCGTAGCCTCTGGTTCTCAGCAAGCTTGATTATGGGTATCTCGCCGTTTGCGACCTTGACCTCCTTATCAGAGGCCTGCAGGTCCTTCGAGTAGACAGTCTTAGGGCCTACCTCGTCGAGCGTGAAGAGCACCTCGTCCTCTGGGCCGTAGCCCTTGGCAGGGGTCGTTATCGGCACAAGGCCCACCCTGTGGGATATGTACTCGTCGAACATCGCGCTGGTGTTCTCGTAGAAAGTGACCTTCTCTATGGCGAAGGTGGCGACGCCGCTGATGGCGGCCCTCCTTATGGCATTTGCAAAGCTGGACTTGGCGCCCTTGAGGGTGAACCTCAGCCACTTTTCGTTACTCTCCGTGACTTCTATCTTCATACTTTCACTTCCACAAACGCAAAATGCAGGCTTTTATACCTTTTATACTATGATTAGTATAATCAGCTTAGTCTCAGTAACAAGCCGCTGTATAACGATAAATTTATGCAGTGATATATTTATATATATTGGTGGTTTTCCTGAGTTTCGAGAAGTCTCTGGACATTGACATGACGACGCCAGACTTCGGCAAGGCAAAATACGCAATGACATTCAAGAAGCGCCCGAACCTCTCCAGGGTCAGGCTCGACTCGACCTCGGGCTGCAGGTTCGTCGAGGTTGGGCAGTGGACGCTGCTGCAGCACGAAGAGAAGCTGGGAATGCGGTATGCTGCCTGTACGAACATAACCTACGATTCTGTGCTCAGCATCTACGACGTTAACAGGCAGCTCATAATGGTATACAGGTTCTACACGTTCGACTACAGGATAGGCGCCGCGATGGTCAAAAGACTTGGGAACATAAAGGACCTTAACGTGGAGGCCAGGCTTATAGGCATGCAGAACGGGCAGGGCTCCAGCAAGCTTGACAGCATATACGAGTTCCTGCGCCAGAACAAGGTTCCCATTATGGAGGTGGACCTGTTCGGGGGTGAATCCAGGAACGTGGCATTTGACGTGAAGACCGGCATATCGTTCAACGTGCTGGCGGAGAACAGGCCGTACAAGCCAAGCGAGCTGAACAATCCGATGACGATGGAGCAGTTTGAGAGAACGCTGACACCTGAGGTGGTGGTGATACCAGAGGCCGCGCCGCCGAAGAAGAAGGCGCTGGGGTTCCTCAAACCCAAACCTAAGGCGAAGAAGGCGCCTCAGTCCCCAGCCCCACACGCAGTGGCGCCCCCGAAGCCAATGGCTGCGCCAGCGGCGCCAGTTGCACAGCCAGCACAAACCCCAAACCTCTCGGCGTCGTTCGGATCCGCGCCAGTTGCGGTGCAGCAGGCGGCGGCGCCTGCGAGCAAGCTGCTGCAGCAAAAACCCCCGGAGAAGACGAAAAAGCCGCTCTTCCCGTTCCACTTCAAGAAAAAAACAAAGCAGGGCGAGCCCAAGACCGATGACAGCGCCGCAACGCCGCAGGGAGGTGGGGAGCAAAAGGGCTAGCGTTTTTCTTCCGACGTAAAGATAGCAAAACGCGGAACTTTAATGCCCAAAATGGGAAGAATATAAACCTTTAAATATTACAAGCGGCGGAATACTACTCTGTGGGCCAGAGAGGGGATTGATGTCATGCGGAAAACCAAGAACAACACACTTAGGGTTAGGAAGGCTGCAATCAGGCCAAAGGCGAGGAAGGCCAATGCGCCGACTGCCAAAAGGGCTGGGGCAAAGCATCTTGCCGCCAAGGCTAGTAGACCCAAGGCAGGCATGACACCGAGGGGCAAGGTGGTGAATTCTAGGCCGGCACCAAGGAAGGCTGCAGGCACCGCCAGGGCTGGAGCCAAGCCTGCGCAGAAGCAGGCCGTAGAACGCAAGGCTAAGATTAACTCAAACGTTTATCCCCCAGAGGAGGTCGAAAGGGTTATAGGGGAACTGTCGAGCAACGATGCTGCCGTAGGCTACCTGAAGAAGAACGTGAGTAAGAGGACAATAGATGTAATGACACAGCTCGTTACTCCTAAAACCGACGAAGCGCTTGCCACATCGCTTGACATGAAGATCAACGCGGTAAGGAGGATACTCAACATCATGCAGGGCTATGGCATAACGAACTACTACGTGTCAAAGAACGTGAACGGATGGCTTTCGTTTGCGTGGTACATAAACGTCAGCAAGATGAGACCGTTCTTTGAATACATCACAAACATAGAGAGCAAGAAGCCCATAGTGACCAGCGAGTGCAACGACTATTTCCTGTGCAACGACTGCTACGGCAAGACCAAGCTGGTGTTCACGTTTGATGCTGCTTTCGAGGAGAACTTCAAGTGCGGCAACTGCGGCAGCGGACTGGTGATGATAAGCAGGGAGCAGGCAGTAAGCCTCTCCAGTGGAGAGATGCAGCACGTAATCGAACTGGCGCAGCCCTGAAAGCAGCAGACGCAGGGCTGGCGGCGGCTCACACGCTTGGAAACTTTAATATATCCTAGCCTGCAAATTACTATTGCTTGTTTTATGTAGCGAGGTAGGGTAGTCTGGAGTGCCCGCCGGGCTCATAACCCGGAGATCGGTGGTTCAAATCCACTCCTCGCTAATGTTGCACCCCAGATGCGACACCCCATGATTCCGGTATTCAAAGTGTCACGTCGTGCTTAAATTATTTTATAATAGAAGGTTCATTCCATACAACAACACATATATACAAGGGAATGGGAATAGTGGAATTGTGGGGTGGGTCAGTGGTCAGCGATGTTACATATGAGCTTCTGTGGCAGGTAACACAGAAGGAAAAGCACACGAACGAGCTGCAGGCGCTTCCGAAGACCTTCTATGCAGACATTGGCGATTTCATCAAGTCTTTCGAGAACAGGGAGACATCAGAGGAGGAGCAGAACATCAAGAAGAACACACTCAGGCTTGCGAACGAGTTGTTCGAGCGACGCAAACAGAAAATCATGATATACGTGGCATACAAGAGGCAGCTGCCGCAGCCTACGGTGCAGCGCGAGGCTGACCTCTACAACCGGCTGCTCGATGTTGCCAACGGCGAAAAGCTGGAACCGGCCGGGCGGTTCAAGGCCTCTGGCACCCAGACCCTGCGGTCGCTGCAGTCCATACCTGAGATAATCCTTCCATCCGGCAAGAGGGTAGGCCCGCTGGAGAAGGGCCAGATAGTGGAGGTCGCCGCTGAAGAAGAAGATATTAAGTTCTTGATAAACAATACAATATGCCAGGAATCCTGATCTGTGTCCCAGGCATCAGGCAGATCCCACAGTGATACACCATGAACTTCGTAAGAGAAATCAATACATACTGCTCCAAGTGCAACAAGCACACACCCCACACCGTCAAGCTCTATTCCAAGGGGCCGATGAGCGGGCTGAAGATAGGTAACCGCAGAGCGGTGCGGAAGAGGACTGGTTATATAGGGAAGGTAAAGGGCAAGGCTGCGGTGAAGAAGCTGGCCAAGAGGCAGAAGGTCATGCTCTCCTGCAAGCAGTGCAAGCTTGTAACCGAGCGGGTCATAGGGTCCAGGACCAAGAAGAAGCTCGAGATCAAGTCTTAGTGGCCGCAGGGCGGCGGGTAGAAGGCATGCCAAGGGACAACGACAGTAACGCGGATTCTTCCAGGAGGAACATACCGCAGACCGGCGAGCTGGTCATAGCTCAGATAAGCAAGATAATGCCCTACGGGGCGTACTGCAAGCTCCCGGAGTACAACAACCTCGAGGTTTTCCTCCCCATAAAGGAGATATCGTCCGGCTGGATAAAGAACATACACGAATTCGTCCACGAGGGGCAGAAGGCGGTGTGCAAGGTAATATACTTCGACAGGGAGCGCCAGACCATAGACGTGTCGCTCAAGAAGGTGACGCCCAAGGACGCAAAGCAGAAGCTCGGGGACTTCAACCTCGAGAAGCGCCTGGGGTCCCTGTTCATGCAGGCGGTGAGGGTATCGGGCCTGGAGGCGCAGAAGGCCGAGATGACCGCCGCGGTGGCGGAGGAGTTCAAGACGTACACCAACCTGGTGCGCAGCGCGAGCGCGAACGACGCGCAGTATGAGAGCTCAAGGCTGCCTAAGAAGCTAAAGGCGGCGATAACAAAGCTCATCGAGACCAGCAAGAAGAAGAAGAGGTACGTGGTCTCGTATGTAATGAAGCTAACCACGTTCAACACAATGAGCGGCGCGACCGAGCTGAGGAAGCTGCTGTCGTCCATAAAGGAAAAGGGGATAGACGTGAGATACGTCAGCGCCCCCAAGTACCACCTCGTTGCCGAGGGCAAGGACTACGCCGACGCGGAGAGCAAGATAAAAGGGGCAGTCGAGATAGTTAACAGCACTTTCAAGAAGGGCACGTTCGAGATAGAGAAGGAGCGGCTGAAGCGCGAGAAGGAGGACATAATGCAAAACATATGAGGGCGCAGGCATGGACGGCACCAAGATATTCATAACAAGGAAGGTGACGCTGCGCGACCCCGTGCTCGTCGTGGGCCTGCCGGGCATAGGCAACGTGGGCAAGCTCGTGGCTGAGCACCTAAAGAAGTCCTTCAAGGCCGAGAAGTTCGCCACGCTCTACTCGCCACACTTCCCGCACCAAGTGGTCATGCTGAAGGGCGGCGGCATAAGGCTGGTGGGCAACCGCTTCTACGTCCTTCGTGGCACAAAGACCAAGAGAGACATAGTGCTACTAACCGGGGAGACCCAGGCGGTCTCGCCCGAGGGCCAATATGAGGTGAACGCCAAGATCGTCCGCTTCATCAAGGAGAAGCTGCACTGCAAGTTCGTCTATACGCTCGGGGGCTACAGCATGGCGGGCTCCCCGCCCGGCACGCCTAAAGTCCTCGCGAACGTCACCCACAAGGAGCTCAAGGAGAAGTTCAAGGACTCCGGGGTCGTCTTCGGCAAGTCGCGCGGCATGATATGGGGTTCCGCAGGCATGATACTGGCATTTGCGAAGATGCAGAAGATAGACGGAATATGCCTCATGGGCGAGACCGGCATGCTGGATGTTGACGCATCCGCGGCGAAGGCGGTGCTCAAGGTCCTCGCAAAGGAGCTGGAGTTCGAGATAGACACGCACACGCTGGACAAGATGATCGAGGAGACCGCGAAGGCGATAAAGGACCTCGAGAAGCAGGCCCAGGGCATGAGCCCCCAGATAGGCGGGGAGGGCATAGGGGGCCCGCAGCAGCCCAGCTACATAAGATAGCCCGCCGCGCCTGGCGTGAGGCATTTAGGCTAATTTTTATAAACTGCGCGCCAAAACATTATTGCGCGAGTATAGTCTAGCCTGGTAGGACGCTGGCTTCCCAAGCCAGCAACTCGGGTTCAAATCCCGGTGCTCGCAGTTATCCCTCACGCCAGCGGCAAGTTTCGCCGCGGGCATCTTGCCAAGCTGCGCATTATTTTTATTGCACAACCGAATGATAGTGATATAAACTTTAATGGCGGAAATTTAGGTGTCAAGTGATGCAATGAACGCGTTCGTATCCGCATCAAAGCCACAAAAAACGGCATCAGGCCCTGCAATGGCATTGATGCGCACCGCACGCGGGCCGATGGTATAATGAAGAATGTCAGGGCCCAAGCAGCCGTAGACTTCATGGTGGCATACGGGATCGCGCTGCTCGCGCTCGCCATAGCAATCTATGTAATACTGTCATTGGGCGTTTTTACCAGCGCGGTTACGCCAACCACCTGCTATCCCAGCCCCAGCTTTTCATGCGACGCAGTAAGCTACAACGGACTCTCCGGCAATGTGACGATAGTATTCACCCAGGCGCTGGGAGGGACAATAAACATAACCGGCGCCGCATGCTCCAGCACCATAAATGCGATAGGGGGCAGGTCGTATACAGATTCGCTCGGCCGGGTATGGAATACCATAAGCGGCGGCCCGGCATTCGGTAATTATCAGGTGCAGCCCTATTCCAACGTGATCTTTAACCCAACGTACCCGACCAACGCGTTGCAATACGGGGAGGTTGTTTATAGCGGCAACAGCGGGGAGCTGTCCGTAAATTGCTATGATGCCAACAACGGGTACGACCCCTCCAGCGGAGTGCTCAGCGACGGCCCCGCAAAAGTTAACATAGGGACGTCATTTTCCGGATACATATGGTTCAACTACACCATTGCGAACCTGCCTACGAAATACCACGCCGTGCAGCAAGTGGCCCAATTCACCACGACCTCCAGTTGAGCTGCCCACTGTCAACTACCGTCCCAGCACAGGCGCCCGGCCCGTGACCGCTATATCCATGCATCCCGCGCGGCGCGCAGGCGGTCAGGCCGCGTATATGCCCTCCTCCACCACGAACTTCTTGCGGGCCAGGTCCATCAGGTTCCTTGTGAAGAAGATGCTGTAGACCACTATCACTAGCCCGAATATGAGCGACACCCACGCCGCGTCCGCCACGTCGCCATTCGCCATGTTCAGCGATATGAAGCGCATCATCCCTATCCCCGTCTGCAGGGTCTGGGTGCCGTAGATGTTTGGCCAGAACTCGCCTATAGCTATGCCTGCCCATGCGCTGTTTATGGTGCTGGAAAGGCCGGTTATCAGGTACGGCAGCGTGCCGGGCAGTATGATGTACCTTATCCTTGTGTAAGTGCTCAGGCGGTAGTTTCGCATGAGCTCCCAGAACTCCGCAGGGATGCCCTGCACCCCAGTCCAGAAGTCGAAGAAGACGTAGTAGAAGCAGCTGAGGAAGCCCAGCATGAATATGTACACCTCCGCGTAGGTGAGCGGCAGCAGGTTCTCCATGAACGGCAGCGTGGCTATGAATATGAGAGGGAAGTACGCAGGTGCGGGGAATGCGGCTATTATCTGCACAGCCGTCGTGACCGGTACGCTTATTCGGTGGTGCCGCGCGAGGTAGTAGCCCACCGTGACGGCCAGGATGAAGGAGAGTATCGTTATCGCCGCAACCCTGAGGTAGTCCACGGCCATCGCATAGACCAGGAACGGGGTTATGGACAGGAACCTGGCCCACTGCTGCGCGCTCACGGATGCAGCAATCAGGTACACCGAATACAGCACGTATGTAAGCACGGCGATGGCGACTATGGTGCCGGCGAACTCTATGTACTTCACCTCCTGCTTGGTCAGCAGGTGCTGGCGCTCATAGGGGTTGCTGAGCGGCACGCTGGGTGGCGCGCGCACCTTGTGTATCATGTGCCTTACGGTCTTTAGCTCCCTGACCAGGTACTGCTCCTCCCTCTGGATGTAGGCCTGCAGCGGCCCTGTCCTGCGCCTTATCACTATGTCGGTGTTGGTGCCGAACTTGGACACCGCCCACCTGTTCGTCCTCGAGAAGACCAGCGTAACGCACACTACGCCCACCGCTATGCAAAGCAGAGAATAGTACACGCCGGTAAGGTTGCCTGCCCTGAGGAACGCCACCAGCACGCTGCCTATCCCGAACGACTTGTATGTGGTGATCCCCACGGAAAACACCTCGCTGACCGTTATGTAGAACATAGCGTCCGCGAAGCTGGAGAACATGTTCGTGGTGATCCTGGGTATAGAGTGCGGTATGTACAGGTCCGCCATCCTGCGCAGGAAGCCGAAGTCGTAGTTCTCCGCGACCTCCAGCAAATCCCCCGGCACGGTCTTGAACGCCTGGTATATCCCTATCCACACGTTCCATACCACGGCGTCGAACACCAGGAAGTCCGACGCGAGCTCCACGCCCCATGTGCCGCCCAGGCCGTTTATGAACACGACCAGCACCAGCGGGAAGAACGCGATGACGGGTATGGACTCGAAGACGTTGACAAGGGTTATCCAAACGTTCTCGAACCACCTGCTCTTGATCGCTATGTAGCCAAGCACCCACCCTGTGACTATGGAGAGCGCTATAAGGACCAGCACCCTGGCTATGGTAACGGCGGTTGCTAGCGCTATGGGGTAGATGTCCACGCTCACACCCTGTAGTCCTTGAGCCCGAGCTCCTTGACGAGCAGTTCAAGGTACTCGTAGAACTTTGAATCCCTCTCCGACCGCGGCCTGGGCAGGTTTATCTTCAACTCCTCCACGACTGTCGCAGGTGTCCCGTTCACTATGCACACCCTGTCGGCAAGCTGCACCACCTCGTGCAGGTTGTGGGAGACGAGTATCGCCGACTTCAGGAAGTTCCTGTGCTTGAACACCAGCCTGAGCACCTCCTGGCGCAGGCTCTGCGCGGTGAACTCGTCCAGGTGCACGAAGGGCTCGTCAAGCAGCAGAACCGGCGGCTCCGCGGCAAGAGCGCGCGCTATCGCGACCCTCTGCCTCATGCCCCCGCTCATCTCCTTGGGGTAGTTGTCCTTGTCCTTCTTCAGCCCTACAAGCTCCAGCATCTTCTCGGAGCGCTTGATCACCTCTTCCTCAGGCAGCTTGGTGTCGCGCAGGGAGAGCCTGACGTTCTCCAGCGCAGTCATCCACGGGAACGTGGCTATAGACTGGTGTATGAGCGATATGTTGGGCGTCGGCTCCCGTATCTCCGTGCCCTCCAGATATATGTGCCCCCTTGTTGGGGTAAGCAGGTGCGCCATGACCCTAAGCAGCGTGGACTTGCCGGTGCCGGTGGGGCCCACCACCGCGACTATCTCGTCCTCGTACGCATTCAGGTTTATGTCTCTGAAGACCTCCTTCGAGTGTGGGTATGTGTACGCGATGTCCTTGCAAGCAAGGATCGGCTCCCTATCGGCTTTCGCGGATTTCGGCATATGGTCGCACCCCAAGAAAGCAAAAATTGTAAACCAAGAAGAATCAGGTAAGGGCGCTTGCATTCCTCGGATTGTCTATGTGCCGCGGCCCAAATTTCCTACAGAATATTGAACCCACACGCTTATTTATAGCTATCCACGCAGCGCGGGCAGTGTTGTCGATAAGCCCCCACCGTCAGGCACAATTCGGTTAATGGCCCACGTCCCTGCCAGCCGCATTTCATAAGCGCAGTGCAAGAGCCATATGCATCGATGTGGCAATTAATAAATATTTAATCCAAATGAGGTCTACTGATAAAATGGTAACAATAGAAACGGACGGAACAGTGACGACCCAGAAGATACCCCACACAGAAGTCGAGCCCGTCTCCGGTCAAGGAAAAGTCACAATCCGCACAGATGGCACCGTGACTATACAGAAGCTATCCCGCGGGGAGACTAGGAAGATAAGAAAGGAGAAGGGGCACATGCCAGCGCCCGCATGATCTTGGTACAGCATCTTGCCCGCAACGGGCAAGCGGGCCACCCCCCGCAATAGCATATGCGCCTCGGGTAGGACTCGAACCTACGACCCTCTGGTTAACAGCCAGATGCTCTACCTGCTGAGCTACCGAGGCATGCCCGCCTCCGGACCATTCAGATAATTCATTATGGCCTCTCTTATAGCTTTTGGGTCGCCGCGCTTCCCTGTCTCCGCCAGCACCCTGCCTATCAGGAAGCCCATCACCTCCCCCTTCCCCGCGCGCAGCTCCTCTACCGCTGCGCGGTTCTCCGCCGCGACTTTCGCCACCGCCTCCTCCAGCGGCGCCGCGCCGCCATCTCCCTCCATCCCCACAATCTTCCTGGGGGACTCGCCGCTGTCCACGTACTCCTTTATCAGCTCCTTCGCATACCTTTCCGTTATTTCCCCGCTGTCTATCATCTGCAGCAGCTCCACGAACGTCTCCTCCCTCACCTTAGACGCCCCAATGCGCTCCGAGCGCCAGTTCAAGCTCTTGAGCAGGTAGTTTATCGTCCAGTTGGCTACCTCCGCAGGCCTGCCATAGATCCTGCAGCAGCCCTCGAAGAAGTCGGCCAGGCGCTTGTCCGTATACACGATGACCCCAGCCGAGTAATCGGTGAGCCCGTACTCCCTAACGAACCTCGCCACCCTCTGGTCTGGCAACTCCGGCATGGCGGACCTCACATTTTCCATCCAGTTGCCGTTGATGTGTATCTCCGGCAGGTCCGGCTCGAAGATATAGCCGTACTCGTCCTCTGTCTCCTTCTTCCTCAGGCTCTTGGTGGTCCTGCTCTCCGCGTCGAAGTGCCTGGTCTCCCTCTCCACCTCGACCTCCATGCGCCTCATGCCGTTCTGCCGCACTATCTCGTAGTTCAGCGCCTTCTCAACGTTCTCGAAACCTGATATGTTCTTAACCTCCACCCGTTCCCCTCCTTCGATCGAGACGTTGGCGTCGATCCTCAGCGAGCCCTCCTCGGAAGAATCGTAGACGCCCAGGTGCTCCAGCATCGAGGCGAGCTTCTGCAGGAACGCCCTCACGTCCTTGGTGTTCTTGAAGTCCGGCTCGGTGACTATCTCCGCAAGCGGAGTGCCGGAGCGGTTGTAGTCTATCAGCACGTATTCGGCCGATGTTATGTCTCCGCCCATGTGCACGAGCCTGGCGGGATCCTCTTCTATGTGCACCCTCCTTATCCTTATCCTGGAGCTTCCTACGTTGAGGTACCCGTCGCTGGCTACCGGCACCTCGTACTGCGTTATCTGGAAGTTCTTCGGCAGGTCCGGATAGAAATAGGTCTTCCTGGAGAACCACATCCTCTCGGCTATCTTGCAGTTCAGGGCCATACCTATCATGATTGCGTAGTCTATGGCCTTTTTGTTGACCTTGGGCTTTGACCCAGGGAAGCCGAGGCATATTGGGCACGTGTCGGCGTTCGGCGGCTTGCCGTGGTGGTCGGTGCTGTCGCTGCAGAAGAGCTTGCTTTTCGTGTCCAGCTGGCAGTGAACCTCCAGCCCTATCATCACTTCCATTTCAAACCCTCGCAAACGCTCCCAACCTTGACAAGCGCGTCCTCCCTGAAGTGGTCAGCTATAAGCTGCATGCCGCTTGGCAGCCCGCCTACGGTCCCAGTCGGGACGGAAAGTGTGGGCACGCCAGCCATGTTTGGCGCTGTCGTAAGAAGGTCCACGTTGTACTTCTCTATCGGCGCCATCCGCTCTATCTCCGAGAACCGCGGCGGCAGTATGGGCATGGACGGCGTGGCTATGACATCGAACTTCCTGAACACCTCCTTGAACTCCTCTATTATCTTGGTCCTGACCTTCAGCGCCTTGAGATAGTATGCGTCCCTGAAGCCTGCCAGCCTGGCGAAGGTGCCCAGTATTATCCTCCTCTTCGCCTCCTCGCCGAACCCCTCGCTCCTTACCTTTGAGAAGTATGCATCGAAGTTGCCATCTATGCTGTCGTGCAGGCCGTAGCGCAGCCCGCAGTACTTTGCGAGGTTTGTGGAGGCCTCGCTCACTGCGATGAGGTAGTAGGCCGCAATTGCGTACTTCGTTGTCGCAAGGGACACACTCTCGTAAGTTGCGCCGCAGTCCTCCAGCTGTGCCAGGGCGTCCATGACCCTCTCAGATATCCTTCGGTCAACTACATCAGAAAAATACTCCCTGGGGACGGCTATCCTCACACCCACAAGGCTGTCGGTCATGTACTTTGTGTAGTCCTGCGACGGCATGGCGCTGCTTGTGGAATCCAACGGGTCATAGCCAGACATCACGGAAAGCATCAGCGCCGAGTCATACACGCACCTGCTTATGACACCTATCTTGTCCATGCTGTTGGAGAAGTCTATCAGGCCGTACCTGGACACCCTGCCGTACGTAGGGGTGAGGCCCACAGTGCCCGTGAATGCGGCGGGAGCCGTTATGCTTCCCCCAGTCGACTGCGCCAGCGCGATGTGCGGGAAGTCTGCGGCCGCAGTCACGCACGCCGCCCCTCCGCTGCTGCCCCCGCACGACCTGTCCTTGTCAAATGGGTTCTTGGGCACGCCGTATGCGCAAGTGGTCGCGAACGTGCCGAACCCGAACTCGTCCATGGCGGTCTTGCCTATCACTATCCCGCCCACCTGCCTCACCTTCGCAACCGCTGTGGCGTCGAACGGCGGCACGTACCCCTCAAGTATCCTGGAGCCGGCCGTGGTCTGCAGGCCGCGCGTGCATATGTTGTCCTTCACCGACACCGGCAGCCCGTAGAGCATTCCGCCAGCGCCCTCGGCGTTCGCGCTGTCGTTTATTGCTATGAACGGCGAGTACTGCTCCTGCAGCCGCCTCGACTTCGCCAGCACATCCTCTATGAAACCCTCGGTGTCAAACTTGGTGCTCTTCAGTGTGTACAGGTGGTCCTTAACAAGGCTCTTTATTAATCCAAACACCTCAAACTATTTTTGGGCCCTTGAAGTAGAGGTTCTCGCTGTGCCTAGTGGACTCCAGCGGCGACCACTCATGGGCCTCGGCCAGGTCCTCCCTCCATATGTTCTCTATCTTGGTGGGCTGGAACGAGGGCCTCACGTCCTTGGTGTCAACCTCGTCCAGCACCTTGAACACCTCAAGTATGTCCTTGAGCTGCTGCGCGTAGCTGACGCTCTCCTCTTCCGTCAGGTTAAGCTTCGCAATCTTGGCGAGCCTGTCCATGAGCGCCCCGTCTATCCTGGTGTAGTCCACCATTTTCCCCCTCCGAAACCGGCGCTAAGAAATGCAATTTCATCTATTTAAGCATTGTGCGCCATTTGGCTCTGTGTACAAAGTCCGGTTTTTGGCCCACTTTATACATAGACTGCCGACTTTATACACAGAAAGCACTTTATACACAAAGCCGCGCCATTTCCACGCCGCGCCCCCGGCCGCCGTGGTGTCCCTGGCGCCGCAGCGCGGAGAAACAATTAAAATATGTGGCTACCAATCTGAACCATGGCCAGGGCTGTTCGCGCATCTGCAGGTAAGGATGGCGCCGCGGATAGCCAGGCGCAGGAGGACAAGTTCTACAGGGCAATGTCGCAGAACATCACCAAGAGGAGGCTCGAGCAGGACGATCCATATGCGGGCCGCACCCTCCCAAAGCTCACCGGCCTGGTGACCGGCATGGCTATCGAGGTGCTGCGCAAGCCAAATGGCAGCCAGGAGCTGTTCGACAGCCTGATAAGGGGCGTCAACCGTGCGATATCTGAGACTCTATTCGAGGGCGCAGGGGGCGCCAGGGAGTTCGCGATACAGCTGTGGTCCAGGTCAGCCAATGATGTGGCCGCCGAGTTCATGAAGGGCAAGCTGAAGGTGGATCCTGCCGCGCTGCTTGACGCGCTCAAGAGGAACTTCAGCGAGTCTGAGGATTTCCTGCGCGAGCTAGATGGCCTAAGGACCCTGATGGCGATGAAGGGCGCAGTGCCCCAGGAGAAGGACCTGAAGAAGTACAGGAGGCGCTGACGCTGGCGGCGCGGCGTGCAGTGGCGCGGAGTTCCACAAATACGCCATTAATCCCACTACCTCGTAGAAAACATAAAAATATATAAATACCGTCATTCAATATAAAACGACCAAGCGCGGCCAAAGGTGCTTAATGTGGTAAAATTCATCATAGCAAAACAGCTGATTGGGAAAAAGGTTATAACGAGCGACGGATATGATGTTGGCAGGCTATTCGATGTTGAGGTCAGCGAAGTCACGGGCAAGATAGTGAACCTTGTTGTGGAGCCTAACCTTGACAGCGACCTCGTTGCAAAGATGAAGGTCGAGGGCGGTCAGCTCAAGATACCTTACAACTCCGTTCTTGCGGTCAACGACTACGCGATAGTCGACAGGAAGAACTGGTAATGCGCCCAGGGGCGCCTGGGATGGGCACGAGTCTTTAGCACAAGCCTCTTTTTGCACTGTGGTTGGGTTGCATGATAATCTGCGGCGGGGACGAGGCCGGTAGGGGCGCGGTCATAGGGCCGCTTGTAGTCTCTTTGGTTGTGGCTAAGAAGGAGCACGAGCGCAAGTTCGCCGAGATAGGCGTAAGGGACTCCAAACTGCTGACAAGGGAGCGGCGCGAGGCGCTCTTCGACCGGATAAACGAGATAGCGCTTGAGGTCTACATAGACAAGATAAGCGCGGCCGACATAAACAAGGCGATGCAGAGCAACATATCGCTCAACGAGCTGGAGGCCGTGCGGTTCTCCAAGCTCTTCGACAGGGTGGAGAACCACGCGTCAATCCTGTACCTCGACTCCCCGGACGTGGTGGCCAGCAAGTTCGGTGCGCGTGTCAACATCTACAGCTCAAAGCCCACTAAGGTGGTGGGCATACCTGCCGACGGCGAGAAGGGCGTGAGGTACACGAAAATCGTCTCCGAGCACAAGGCGGACGCGAAGTACCCTGTCGTCTCCGCCGCCAGCATAATCGCGAAAGTGGTGCGCGACCAGGAGATAAAGGACCTGTCAAAGAAGTTGGGCCTGAACGTGGGGTCTGGCTATCCATCAGATCAGACAACCGTAGATGCGCTGAAGGAGAACGTCAAGGACGAGGCGCTGCGGCGCCATGTGCGAGAGTACTGGGGGACCATGGACACCATACGGCAGACGCGGATGGACTCCTACACCGAGGGCTGAAAGCCGCAGTCCTCAGCTCATTTTATTCCTTTGCCTCCAATCCTAATCATGGACCTGTGGCGTAACTTGGATAGCGCACTGGGCTTCGGACCCAGGGGTTGCGGGTTCAAATCCCGCCAGGTTCACTAACCCTGCCAGGACTTCCCATCCCAAAGCTTTTATATCTGGACGGGGGATATAGCAACCGCAAAATCGCAAGTGAGTGCAATGAGCTGGTTAAAAAGCAAGCCCGCGCCGGCGCACCCCGGCCTGGCGGAGAAGCCAAAGGAAGAGATTGACGCTTACATCAAGTCGGCAGTTGCGCTGAAGGGCGCAATCGACGCGGCAATGGGCGCGGTGTCTGAGTACAGGGAATCCCTGAAGGAGGTCGCCGACATAACAATGGGGCTGAAATCCATCACAAAAGACACTAACATGGACCGCATTTTCGCCGAGGGCAAGCTGCGGGCCGCACGGCAGGACCTGTTCAAGGCCCTGACCGCGGTACCTGATGCCGTGGCGGCATGGAAGGAAAAGACCATGGCGATCGGAGGGGAGAGGGCATACGGCCCCACCCCGTACCCTGCTTCGCGCAAGGAACGCAAGGCGTTCGAGGCTGAGCGCGAAGAGTTCACCAGCGAGGCTGGCATGAGCCGCCTCGAATACGACATCGTAAGACGCATTTCTCGCCAAATCAAGGACGAATACCTGGCGCCGCTAGTGGCGTGGGCCCGCGGGGACGGCGTATCGGAAGAGATTGCAGGCCTGTGGAAAAGCGACAGCACGCTCAGGTCCATAGAGCTATCGCTCAACTATACGGACGTCTATGTCGCAAACCACATCAAGGCGCTGGAATATGCGGCCCGTCCCCCAGTCAGTCCGCGCACCGGCTGACAAACACGCTCATTGCCGTTCAGAGCAACAAAGATTCCGTAGCGGCATAGCCCTGTAGAAAACCTCGAGGTAAAAATTATACTTTAGTTTCATGTACCGATAGACGTTGTAAACAACGTCCGTCGCCTTCATTTCCCTCTTCCTCATAGTCGTGCTGCGGTTCCGCAATTCGCTG